>DASRTX010000411.1:0-12363 GCA_035655715.1 Myxococcales bacterium
GCCTTGGAGGCCGTCCACCGGTCGCTGGTCACCACCTCTGCGGCGGAGCTGCCCCAGCTCGCGCTGGAGGGCGCGCCGTCGCTGGACTCCGCCGTCCTGCTGCTGGCCGAAAGCGGACGCCTCTCGGCCCGCGGGGCCGCCGGAACGACGTTGCAGGACGACGTCGCGGCGCCCGGGAGCGTTGCGGCCCGCGCCGCCCACGAGAAGGCGGTCGTGGAAGCGAGCGCAGTGGAGGACTCGCGCGTCGTGCTCGCGCTGCCGCTGCTGTCCGGCAGCGACGTGCTCGGCGTCATGCGCTTCGCTTCGCGTCGCGCGGCGCATTTCGGCGCGGACGAGAAGCGCTTCCTGGGTGCCGTGGCCACGCGCGCCGCCACCCTCCTGGCGGGCACCGAGGCGGAGACGCGCCTGCGGCACACGCTGCGCACCGTCCAGTCGCTGATCGACGCCTCGCCGCTGCCCATCCTCTCGGTGGATCGGAGCCGGCGGGTGCAGCTCTGGAACACCGCCGCCGAAGAGCTGTTCGGCTGGACGCACGACGAGGTGATGGGCCGGCCGAGCCCGCTGGTGTCGGACGACGCGGCGGGCGAGGCCGCCGAGATCCTGGCGGCGGTGGAGGCGGGCGGCATCGTGCGAAACCGCGAGATCCGGCGCCCGCGCAAGGACGGCTCGCCTCTCGACCTCGCCCTCTCCGCCGCGCCGCTGCGAGACGCGGCCGGCGAGGTGACCGGCTCCATCGCCATCCTCGCCGACATCACCGACTCCAGGCGCCGCGAGTTGGACGCGCAGCGCACCGCCCGCTTCCGCGAGCAGTTCGTCGGCATCGTCGGGCACGACCTGCGCAACCCGCTCACCGCCATCGTCACCTCGGCCCAGCTGCTCGTGCGCTACGGCGAGATGTCGGAGCGCCAGGCGCGCGTCTTGAACCGCATCTCCGCCAGCGCCGATCGGATGGCGCGGATGATCGACGATCTGCTCGACTTCGCCCGCAGCCGGCTGGGCGGCGGCTTTCCCATCCAGCGCAAGCGCGTCGACCTGCGGCAGCTCTGCGAGCAGACGGTGGAGGAGCTGGAGTTCGCCTGGACGCGCGCCATCCCCGTCGATTCGGATGGCGACCTCTGGGGCAACTGGGATCCCGACCGCATGGCGCAGGTGATCTCGAATCTGGTGGGCAACGCGCTCCAGCACAGCAAGGGCGAGGTGCGCGTCGTCCTGCGCGCCGAGGCGGACGTGGTGACGCTGCAGACCTGGAACGGCGGGACTCCCATTCCCGGCGAGGTCTTGCCGCACCTGTTCGAGCCGGGGCGCCGCGATTCGCGCTCCTCGGGGCTGGGGTTGGGCCTCTACATCGTGCAGCAGATCGTGCTGGCGCACGGGGGCAGCCTGGAGGTGCGTTCGCTGGAGGAAGAGGGCACCACCTTCACCGTCACGCTGCCGCGGCGGGCGCGCCACATCGCTTGACCACCGGCGGGCCGCCGCGCATGTTCCCGCGCATGCGTCATTTCCTCGGCTGCGTCCTGGTCCTGGCCTGCGCGCACCGGAGTCCGGCGGAGGCGCCGGCTGCCGGAGCCACCGCCGCGGCCTCTTCGATGCCCTCCAATCGATCGCCTGCGTCCACCTCCACGCCGGAGCAGGCCTCCGCGGCGCAGCAGCCTTCGGCGCCGGCCCCGGCGGCGGGCGCGGCGCCGGCCGGAGCGCCCGCGGGATCGCCCACGCAGCCGGCGGCGCGCGGGCCGATGACAGCCGCCGAGGCCGCGGAGGCCGCCTCGCGCGAGGCGCACGGCGGCGGCGACGGTGTCACCAAGCCCGCAGACGACACGTCTCCATGCAGCACGGACGCCGACTGCACCATGACCCGCCATCCGCCTGGGAACTGCTGCGCGTCGCTCTGCACGCCGCGGGCGGTGACCAGGACGCAGGCGGAGGCGCTGCAGCAGCGCGACCAGAGCTGCCGGTGCGCGATGCCGCTGTGCCGGCCGCCGCTGCACGAGAAGGTGGCCGCCTGCGTGCAGAACCGTTGCGTGGAGAAGGACGCCGGGCCGAGCTACTGAACGGCGGCCGCGGCCTCGCGCTTGGCCGGGCCGCTCTTGTCGCCGTCGCGGCCGCGCGAGGTCCACAGCGCCGACGCCACCAGCGCGGCGAGCACCAGGCCCTGGGCGAGCAGGCCTTCCCGCGTCGCGTAGAGCCCCAGCGCCGGCACCTGGAAGGCGCCCCACACCGTGAGCGGCAGTACGCCCAGGACTTGAAGGCTGCGCACGCCGTTGCCCACCATCAGCACCGCCAGCGTGCAGAGCAGGACGCCGCAGGCGAGCAAGAGCGGCCGCGGCTTGAGCTTGCGTCCCAGCCGCTGGAAGCCGGCGACCAGCGCCACCAGCCCCAGCAGCCCCGCGAAGGCACCCGCCGCCACGGTGGCGTCGTTGCCCGGCTCCTCGAGCAGGAGGCCACGGAAGAAGAGCACCGTCTCGAAGGCCTCGCGATAGACGGCGACGAAGGTCAGTCCCGCCACCACCGCCGCCCCCGCTCCCGCCGAGGAGCGCTGGAAGAAGGCCGAGATCACCCGGCGCGAGCTCATGGCGGCGAAGAGCCAGTGGCTGGCGTAGAGGATGAGCCCTGCCAGCACCAGCTGGAGGACGCCCTCGATCAGCTCGCGGTGCGCGCCCGAGAGGCGCACCAGC
Source organism: Myxococcales bacterium (assembly GCA_035655715.1). Classification (GTDB taxonomy): domain Bacteria; phylum Myxococcota; class Myxococcia; order Myxococcales; family 40CM-4-68-19; genus 40CM-4-68-19. The sequence goes on from DASRTX010000411.1 coordinate 2,673, forward strand.
AGCATGCCCGACACCCACCACGTCGCCGCCCCTGCCAACAGCGCCGAGAGCCAGCCGGCGTGCACGGCGTGCGCGTCGCCGGAGCGGCCCGCCTTGCGCAGGAGCGCGAGCATGGCCGCGACCAGCAGCGCCGCCTCCACTCCCTCGCGCAGCGCGATGGCCAGGGCCGCGACGAAGGCCACCAGCCCGCCGCCCGGCCCGCGCGCATCGGCCTTCTCCAGCAGGGCATCGAGCTTCGCGGCGTTCTGGTCGAGAGCAGAATCCTTGCCGTCGATCGAGCCGCGCAGCGCGAGGAAGGCGGCCTCGATCTCCTGCACCAGCCGCCCGTCGCGCGCGCGCAGGCCCGCCTCGTGCGCTTCGAAGTGATCGAGGTAGGCGGAGATGAGCGCGCCCCGCGCCCCGTCGCGTTCCCCGCGGCGTGCCTGCGCGACCGCCTTCTGCACCGCGCTGCGCGCCTGCGCCAGCCCCTGGGCCTCCAGGGGGTCCGAGGTCTCCGCGAAGGGACCGCCGCGGAGCGCGGCCAGCGCCGCCTCTTGTTCCTGCTGCGACAGGCCGGCCGTCACCAGCCGGGCCCGCAGCTCGTCGTCCGCAAGCGAGGCCAGCTCGGCGTAGCGGGTGGGCAAGAGCGCCGCCCGCGCCAGCGTCAGGCCGCGCGGCGAGGCGCCGGGATGCGCGAGCGAGAGGACGTAGAACGCCACGTCCCACCGTTCCGAGTCGGAGAGGCCGGTGTCGTAGGCCGGCATCTGCGTCTTCGGCACCCCGTAGGTGGCGGCGCTGAAGATGCGCCGCGGGCTCAGCGCCCCCGCCTCGGTCCGGAAGTCGGGCGGCTTCGTCTCCAGCCCCAAGGAGAGATTCGGATGCCCGTCGGCGCCGTGACAGGCCGCGCACGACTGCGCGTAGACCCGGGCGCCCCGCACGAGATCCGGCGCATGCTGCGGCAAGAGCACCACCTGGAAGCGCTCGGCGATCTCGTCGCGGAGAGCCCGCGCCGCCTGCGTTACCTCGGAGGGCGGCGCCCGCGCCGCTGCCCTCTGGCCCAGCGCGTCGAGCTGCTTCGCCAGATCTTCGCCCTTGGCGCCAGCGTCCGCGCGCAGCTCGCGGGCGGCGTCCTCGAGGAAGCCGATCTGTTCCTGGTGCTCGGCAGGAGAGAGAAGCTCGCCGTGCTCCCCCACTGCCCGCGCGTAGTCGCCGGACACGTAGTCCAGCAGCGCCACCGCCCGGCGCAGCGGCTGCGCCTCGCCCGGCTGCGCCGGCGCCGCAGCCGCGACGAGAGTGAGACTGAGAATCATTCTCAACATCGCCCGCTAGGATAGTGGGCAAGCGGCCTGTTGTCACTCCCGCCAAGTCGTGGCAAGTCGTCGCGGCAAACACATGCGGCTCCCCAAGTACTTCATCCGGACGCGCGAGGACGGCGCCACCCACACCGAGGCGGCGCACATCCCCGGCGGTCGCTCCGTGCGAGATCTAGTATTCGGCGCCAACGACGGGCTGGTGGCCGCCTTCGCGGTGGTCTCCGGCGTCCACGGGGCGGCCGTCTCCACTCGCATCGTGCTGCTGGCGGGCCTCGCCGAGCTGATCGGCGGCACCATCGCCATGGGCCTCGGCGCCTATCTCGCCGCCAAGAGCGAGCGCGAGTTCATCTTGAGCGAGCGCGAGCGCGAGGAGCGCGAGATCCGCGAGTTCCCGGAGGAGGAGCGCAAGGAGGTGCGCACCATCTTCGCGCGCAAGGGCTTCCACGGCCGCGCGCTCGACCAGATGGTGGAGCACGTCACCGCCGACCCGGTCTTCTGGGTGGATACGATGATGACCGAGGAGCTGGGCCTCGCGGCAGTGCCCAGCACCGCGCCTTTGCGCTCCGGCCTGGTGGTGGCGCTGGCATACGCGCTGGGCGCGGCCTTCCCCGTCATTCCCTACGCGCTGCCGCTGGCAGTTCCAGTCGCCTTCGGTCTGTCGGTCGGCTGCACGCTGGTGGCGCTGTTCGCCGCCGGCGCTGCCAAGACCCGGATGACGGGCCGGCCCTGGCTGCGCAGCGGGCTGGAGACGATGCTGGTCGGCGCCATCGCGGCGGCGGCGACGTTCGCCGCCGGGACGCTGGTCGCCGGATGAGCGCCGAGACGGAGCTGGCGGCGGCGCTCCTACCCGCCTTCCGCGCGGACTTCGCCGAGCGCGAGGCCACCGCGCGCCAGCTGGCGGAGCTGTTCCTCGACGCGGTCGCCGCCGCCTTGCCGCTCACCCGCCACGCTCCTGCCGACGCGGCGCTGGCGGAGTTGGAGGCGCTGGCGCAGCAGACCGACGTCTACGCCTGGGACGGCGCGCCGGGCTGGGACGAAGTGCTGGCGCGCGGACTCCTGCCGCGCGATCCCTTGCCGCCGGGTCCGCCGGTGCTCGACGGCCTGGGCGCGCGCGCGGAGCGTACACAGCAACGCGGCGAGCTGAAGCGGCGCGCGCACGCAGCAGCCGGGGAGCTGATTGCCCTCACCCGGGAGGCCGCCCGGAGCGGCTCGCCGGCCGCGGCAGTCGCCTCCCATGCCTGCCTGCTGCGCCTGGTGGGCCTCTCCGCGGCGGCTCCGCTGCTCCTGCTAGGTGAGGATCCTGCTGCCGGCCTGCCGCCGGAAGCCAGACCGCGCGAGCTGCTGCGCGACCTGGACGAGCGCGGAGACACCTTCGCGCTGGCGCAGGAGGAATGGCTTGCGCTGCTACTGGCGCGGAATCCGGCGGCCGCCGCATCGCCCGCCTTCCGCACCTTCTACGCGGGCCTTTCGCAGACGCTACGGGTGGCGATGCAGCTGCGGCGATTCCGCGACCAGGCGCGGGAGGGGCTCCTCGCGGCGGACGGAGAGGCGCTGCTCGGCGCGGTCGGATCGTGGCAACCCGTGCGCTGGAGCGCGCTTCGCGCAGGCGTACCCTCGACCTGGATGGAGGCGCTGTGTCCGCCGGCGCCCGCCGACGAAGCGCCGCTGGCCAGGCTGGGGCGGGAGTGCGATGCGGCGCTCGACCTCTTCTCCTGCCTGTGGCTCGCGCAGGATCTCCCGCTGGCTTCCTTTGCCGCCCTGGCGGCCCTCTTCACCGCCCGCTGCGCCTCCGTCGCCGCCCTCTGGGAGGAGCGGGGCGGTGGCGCAAACGCCCGCTGACCGTTAGGATTTGGCGACGCAGCACTACAGGGGAGTGTCGAACATGGATGGCTGGTCTTCCTCGGCACCGATTGGCCGCACCCGGACCGCGGAGTTCATGGCGTCGGTCTATCGCTGGATGGCCTTCGGCCTGGCGCTGACCGGCATCGTGGCTTACGCCGTCACCAGCTCGCCCAGCCTGCTCGCGACCTTCTACAGGATCGACGAGACCGGCCGCATCGCCGGGTCCGCACCGCCGATGTGGATCGCGCTCATCGCCTGGTTCGTCATCGGGCTCGCCTTCACCCCGGTAGCCATGCGCGCCTCGGTGGGCGCCGCGGTGGCGATGTTCCTGACCTACTGCGCGCTCTCCGGCGTGGTGTTCTCGAGCATCGTCTTCCAGTACACGGCCGCCTCCATCGCCTCGACCCTCTTCGTCACCGGCGGGGCGTTTGGCGCGCTCTCCGTGTACGGAACGGTGACCAAGCGCGATCTGGACGCCTGGCGCAGCTTCCTCTTCATCGGGCTGATCGGCATCATCCTCGCCAGCATCGTCAACGTCTTCCTGCACAGCAACGCGGTGGAGTTCGTGGTCTCCTGCGCGGGCGTGTTGATCTTCGCGGGGCTGACCGCCTACGACACGCAGAAGCTGCGGCAGTTGGGCGAGCAGGGCGAGGAACGGCACGCGCTGATCGGCGCGCTGGCGCTCTACCTGGACTTCGTCAACCTCTTCCTCTTCCTGCTCCGGTTCATGGGCAGGCGGCGTGACTGAGAAGGCCTTCGACCGGGGCGCCTTCTTCGACGTCGACGGAACGCTGGTGTCCACCAACGTGGTGGACGCCTACGCGTATTACGTCTTCCACCGGGGCACCATCTTCGGCACCGCCCAGCGCCTGTTCAAGGGCCTCGCCATGGCGCCCGTCTACGCGCTCGCCGACGCGATGAACCGCAAGGTCTTCAACGAGCTCTTCTACCGCGCCTACCGCGGCCTCTCCGAGGACCGGTTGGTGGAGCTGTCGGAGGACCTCTGCGAGAAGGTGCTCAAGCCCGCCGTCTACCCGGGCGCGCTCGACATCATCGCCGAGTGCCGCAAGGCGGGGTGCAAGATCGTGCTCTGCACCGGCGCCATCGACATCACCATGCGGCCGCTGGCGGAATACCTGGGCGCGGACGACCTGATCGCCAACTCGCTCCAGTTCGTGGAGGGGTTCGCCACCGGCAAGGTGATCCCGCCCATCGTCGAGGGCGCCAACAAGGCCAACCGCATCCGCGACTACTGCGTGCAGCACGGGCTGCGGCTCGACGTCTCGCACGCCTACAGCGACTCGCTCTCCGACTATCCGATGCTCACGATGGTGGGACGGCCCACGGCGGTGAACCCCGACCGGCGCCTCCGCTCGCACGCCCGCGCCTACGAGTGGCCCATCCTCGACCTCACCCTGACCGGACGTAAACATTTACCTCGGTAAAACCCCAGGGGAGTACTTGCGCCTGCTTCCCGGGCTGCCCAGCTTGGCGGCATGCGGTGGGCGGGGGTGGTCGGGGCAGTCTTCTTGATTTCCTGCAGCCAGGGCGGTCTGCCCGGGCTGGTGCAGGCTCCGGACGGGGGCACCGGAGGCAGCGACGGCGGCTCGCAGCTGAATCCGCCCGACGGCGGTACCGATCACGATCCGGTGGACGACGGGGTGCGGCATTGGCCACCGTCCCGCGCCGGCTACGTGAATCCCATCACCGCCGAGAACCAGCGTCAGGGCGACCCGTCCTGGAACCGCGGCTTCACCAACCCCTGGGCGGCGCAGATCGAGGCCTACGCCGACCGCGTCAGCGCCAAGCCCGGCGATGTCGTCCAGCTGATGGCGCGCTCTGACCGGCCAGGGGCGACCGCCTCGTGGACCCTCTATCGCATCGGCTGGTATGGCGGCGCCGGCGCGCGTGCGCTGACCAGCGGCACGGTGCAGGTTCCCGCCCAGGGAGCCTGCTCCAACAATACGCAGACCGGATTGATCCGCTGCAGTTGGGCGCCCACCTTCACCGTCACCATCCCGCGGGACGCGGTCAGCGGGCTGTACCTGGTCCGCATCGTGCGCACAGACCACATCGGGGTGATGATCCCGGTGGTGGTCCGCGACGATCGGCAGGCGGATCTCCTCTTCCAGAGCAGCGTGCTGACCGCGCAGGCGTACAACAATTGGGGCGGAGAGGGCCTCTACTCCGACTCGAACGATCACGTCCCCGGCGGCTTCGCGCTTCAAGTAACCTTCGATCGGCCCTACGACAGCGACAGCGGCTCGGGCCAGGTGCTCAAGTGGGAGGCGCTGATGGCGCGCTTCCTCGAGCGCTATGGCTACGACGTCACCTACACCACCAACCTCGACGTGGTGCGCGAAGGTTCCAAGCGGCTGATCCGACGCGGCGCATTCCTCTCGGTGGGGCACGACGAGTACTGGCCCGGGGAAGAGCGCGACATCATCGAGGCCGCGCGCGACGCCGGAATGCCGCTCTATTTCTTCGGCGCCAACGCCGCCTACTGGAAGGTGCGCCTCTCCGAGCCTGGCGTGGACGGCAACGCCCGCGTGGTCACCTGCTACAAGAGGCGGCCGCAGAACGATCCGATGGCGGGAACGCCCCAGCAGACCGGCCGCTTCCGCGACGATCCCATCCACCGCGCGGAGGAGGAGCTGGTGGGCACCATGTACGAGAGCTGGATGCTCTTCGGACAGGCCTGGACCGCAGGCGATACCTCGCATCCGCTCTACGCGGGCACCGGCCTCTCGCCGGGCGACACCATCCCGCAACTGGTCGGATACGAATACGACCGCACCTTCGATCTCGATACCCCGGGGCCCGTGACGGTGTTGGCGCGCTCGCCGCTGGTGGACGCGGAGGGAAAGCCCGGGTTCGCCGAGGCCACGCTCTATACCGCGCCCGGCGGAGCGCAGGTCTTCGGCGCGGGCAGCATCTACTGGTCGCGCGGGCTGGACGGCCCGCTGCGCGACGCCCGCGTCGAGCGCATGACCGCCAACGTGCTGCAGATGGGCTCGCAGCTCTCCGTGCCGCAGCAGCTCATGCATGTCGGCGCGCCCCCGGCGCCCGCCGCCGATCCGCAGTGGGCCAGCTCCGTGCGGACCGTGGCCACCGGGATGCCGGGACCTTCCGGCGTGGCACAGCTGCCTGACGGGACCTTCGTGATCGCCGACGTCCGCGAGCACCGCATCTGGCAGACCGACGGCGGCGGCAGCGTCTGGCCCTTCGCCGGCGACGGGAACCCGGACGGCAACCCGCGCTTCGACAACGTGCCCGGCCTCTCCGCGCGCTTCTTCCAGCCCACCGCCGTGCTGCCCGACGGGCTGGGCAACGTCTACGTGGCCGACACGCACAACTGCGCCATCCGCAAGATCGCCAACGACGCCCGGCGCACCGTGACCACCGTGGCCGGCCAGTTGATGAACTGCGGCTATGTGGACGCCGCCGGCGGCGCCGCCAGGCTCTCCGATCCCATGGGCATGGCCTGGCTGGACGCCACGCACATCGTCATCGCCGACACCGAGAACTTCGCCATCCGGGTGCTCGACGTGACCACGCACGCGGTGACCACGCTGGCGCGCACGCACGACTTTGGCGAAGAGGCAGACGGCCCCGCTGCGAGCGCGTCGTTCTTCTACCCCACGGCGGTGGCGGTGGCTCCGGACGGCCGCGTGTTCTTCCTCGCCAGCTCCTTCGGCGAGCTCAAGGTGATCGGCACCGACGCGTCGCGCACCATCACTTCCCTGACCACCGGCGGGATCGGCTTCGCGGACGGCCCCGGCACCGCCGCGCGGATGCAGCCGCAGATGGGGCTGCTCTGGTGGAACGGCGGCCTGCTGGTCGGCGACTCCGCCAACCAGCGGCTGCGCTTCATCGTCCCGGGGGCCACTGCCGGCAGCACGGTGGTGAAGACCTGGGCGGGCAGCGGCCGGATGGGCGCGGACGACGGGCCTGCCTCCGCCGCCAGCTTCGAGGTGCCGCTGGGGCTCTGGCCGGGCAAGGACGGCCTGATCTACGCCGTGGACGGCGGCGCCGGCGCCCTCCGCGCCGTCACCCCCTGAAGTTGACTTCCGGAATTCAACGCTCGTAGAATTCATCATGTGTTGAATTCGGCGAGGAAATCGGGGCGCAGGCCGGGCGCGCGGGACTCCCGCGGCGGCATCCTCAAGGCGGCGCAGCGGCTCTTCTCGCGCAAGGGCTACGACGCCACCAGCGTGCGGGCAGTGGCGGCTCGCGCCCGGGTGGACCCCGCGCTGGTGCTGCATTTCTTCGGCTCCAAGGCGGAGCTGTTCGCGGCCAGCCTCCACCTCCCCGTCGACCCAGCCGAGCTGGAGGCGTTGCTGGAGGGCGATCGCGCCACGCTGGGCCGTCGCATCGCGCAGTTCTACTTCTACAAGGTGTTCCGCGAGCGGGGGGAAACCACGCTTTCGCTGGTCCGCTCCTGCGTCAGCAATCCCGAGGCGGCCGCGATGCTCCGCCGCGCCATCGAGGGCAGCGCGGTGGCCCTGTTGGTGCGGCATTTTCCGGGCGAGGAGGCTGCGCTGCGCGGTGAGCTGTGCGCCAGCCACATGATGGGGCTCTTCCTCGCCCGCTACATCCTCAAGGTGGAGCCGCTGGCCGGCGAGGACGACGAGCGGCTGATCGAAGCGGTGGCGCCGGCGCTGCAGCACTATCTCTCGGCGCCGCTGCCGCGAAGGAGGGTGCGATGAAGCCGATCGCCGCCGTGCTCTGCGCCTGTGCCTGCGCCCGCGGCCCCGAAAGGCCACGCGAATACCAGGGCGTGATCGAGCTCCACGAGCGGGTGCTGTCGTTCGAGGTGACCGGCCGCGTGCAGGAGTTGCGCGTCCGCCGCGGCGAGCACGTACAGGCGGGCCAGGTGCTGGCGGTGCTGGACGACTCCATGGAGCGCCCGCAGCGCGACGTCCGGGCGGCCGAGGCGAGCGCCGCGGACGCCCAGCTCGATCTGCTCAAGGCCGGCGCCCGCGGAGAGGACATCCGCGCCGCCGAGGCGCAGCTGCGCGGGGCGAAGGCCGCCGAGGGCACGCTGGGAGATTCGCTGCAACGCATGCGCAAGCTGCGCCAGGAGGGCACCGTGCCGCCCTCTCAGCTGGACGAGGTGCAGGGGCAGTTCGACCGTGCGCGCGCGGAACGGCAGGCGGCGGAGGAGCGGCTCGCCGCGCTGCGCGCCGGAGCCCGCTCGCAGGAGGTGCGCGCCTCCCTCGCCCGCTCCTCGCAGGCGCATGCGGCCCTCGGCGCTGCCGAGGCCAGGCTGGCCCGTTTCGTCCTGCGCGCCGACATCGCAGGGGTGGTTCTCGACACGCACGTGGAGCCCGGCGAGGTGGTGCAGATCGGCGTGCCGGTGGCGACGCTGGGCGATACGCGTAGGCCGTACCTCGACGTCTTCGTTCCCCAGGGCGAGCTCTCGCGGGTGCAACCGGGAGCGCCGGCCACCGTGCGCGTAGACGCCGAGCCAGGCGCGCGCTTCGAGGGCACCGTGGAGATGGTGGGCCGGACGCTGGAGTTCACCCCCCGCTACATCTTCTCCGACAAGGAGCGGCCCGGCCTGGTGGTGCGCGTGCGCATCGACCTGAAGGATCCGCAAGAGAAGCTGCACGCAGGGGTTCCCGCCTTCGCCGCCCTGGGTGGCGCCGCGCTGGAGGCCCAGCAATGAGCGCCGGGTCCATCGTGCACACCGAGCACCTCTCGCGCCGGTTCGGCGATCTGGTGGCGGTGCGCGACGTCAGCCTGGAGGTGCGGCACGGGGAGATCTTCGGCGTGCTGGGACCCAACGGCGCGGGCAAGAGCACCACCATCCGCATGCTCTGCGGCATCCTCGACCCGAGCGGCGGCAGCGGCACCGTGGTGGGCTTCGACATCGCCCGCGAGGCCGAGCGCATCAAGGAGCGCATCGGCTACATGACGCAGCGGTTCTCGCTCTACGAGGACCTCACCGTCTTCGAGAACCTGCGCTTCTATGCGGGACTGTACGGCGTGGCGGGGCGGCGGCGCGCGGCGCGCATCGAGGAGGTGCTGGGCGCCATCGGACTCGGCCAGCGACGCGACCAGATCGCTGGCACGCTCTCCGGGGGCTGGAAACAGCGGGTGGCGCTGGCCTGCGCCACCATCCACGAGCCGCCGCTGCTCTTCCTCGACGAGCCCACCGCCGGGGTGGACCCGGTGTCGCGGCGCGAGTTCTGGGAGCAGATCCACCGGCTCTCCGCGCTCGGCACCACGGTGCTGGTCACCACCCACTACATGGACGAGGCCGAGCGCTGTCACCGGCTGGCGTTCATCTTCCACGGCAGCGTGCTCGACGTGGGAACGCCGGAGGAGATCGTGCGGCGCCGGCAGCTGCGCGTGGCCGAGCTCCAGGTCGACGACGCCGCCCGCGCTTCGGCCACGCTGCGCGCGCTGCCCGAGGTGGACGAGGTGGCGCACTACGGCCACGTGATGCGGCTCGCCACCTTGCGCGGCGTGGACCCGGAGGAGCTGGCGCGCCGGGTGCTGGGAGCGGCGGTCACCCAGTCGCGCCCCGCGCGCGTCACCGTGGAGGACGC
>DASRTX010000412.1:0-9877 GCA_035655715.1 Myxococcales bacterium
CGGAACTCCTGGATCAGCCAGTCCATGATCTTCTGATCCATGTCGTCGCCGCCGAGGTGCGTATCGCCGTTGGTGGCGACTACCTCGACGACGTTCTCGCCGACCTCCAGCACCGAGATGTCGAAGGTGCCGCCGCCGTAGTCGAACACCGCCACCACCTCGTCCTTCTTCTTGTCGAGGCCGTAGGCCAGGGCGGCCGCGGTGGGCTCGTTGATGATCCGGCGCACTTCCAGGCCGGCGATGCGGCCGGCGTCCTTGGTGGCCTGGCGCTGGGCGTCGTTGAAATAGGCGGGAACGGTGATGACGGCTTCCGTGACCGTCTCCCCCAGGTAGTTCTCGGCGGCCCGCTCGACGGTGCGGTGATCACGGTGCCGGCCTACTTCGACGACGCCCAGCGGCAGGCCACCAAGGACGCCGGCCGCATTGCCGGCCTGGAAGTCCGCCGCATCATCAACGAGCCCACCGCGGCCGCGCTGGCCTACGGCCTGGACAAGAAGAAGGACGAGGTCATCGCGGTCTTCGACTACGGCGGCGGCACCTTCGACATCTCGGTGCTGGAGGTCGGCGAGAACGTGGTCGAGGTGGTCGCCACCAACGGCGACACGCACCTCGGCGGCGACGACATGGATCAGAAGATCATGGATTGGCTGATCCAGGAGTTCAAGGGCGAGACCGGCATCGACGTGTCGAAGGACAAGATGGTGCTGCAGCGCCTCAAGGAGTCCTCGGAGAAGGCGAAGATCGAGCTCTCCAGCACCATGGAGACCGAGATCAACCTGCCCTTCCTCACGGCCGACGCAACCGGCCCCAAGCACCTGGTCAAGAAGCTCTCGCGCTCGAAGTTCGAGCAGATGTGCGAGGACCTCTTCCAGCGCGCGCTGGAGCCGACCAAGAAGTGCCTGGCGGACGCGAAGAAGAACCCCAAGGAGATCGACGAGGTCATCCTGGTGGGCGGCGCGACCCGCGTGCCCAAGCTGCAGCAGATCGTCAAGGACTTCTTCGGCAAGGAGCCCAACCGCTCGGTCAACCCCGACGAGGTGGTGGCCATCGGTGCGGCCGTGCAGGGCGGCGTGCTCACCGGCGAGGTGAAGGACATCCTGCTCCTGGACGTGACGCCGCTGACCCTCTCCATCGAGACGCTGGGAGGCGTGGCAACTCCCCTGATCCAGCGCAACACCACCATCCCCACCAAGAAGTCGGAGGTGTTCAGCACCGCCGCCGATGGCCAGACCAGCGTGGAGGTGCACGTGTTGCAGGGCGAGCGTCCGATGGGCCGTGACAACAAGACGCTGGGCCGCTTCCACCTGGACGGCATCCCCCCGGCCCCGCGCGGCGTGCCCCAGATCGAGGTCACCTTCGACATCGACGCCAACGGCATCGTGCACGTGATGGCCAAGGACCGCGCCACCGGCAAGGAGAACAAGATCACCATCACCTCCAGCTCGGGCATGAACAAGGAGGACGTGGAAAAGGCCGTCAAGGAGGCGCAGGCGCACGAGGCCGAGGACAAGGAGCGGCGCGAGGAGATCGAAGTGCGCAACCGCGCCGACAACATGGCCTACGCCACCGAGAAGTCGCTCAAGGAGCTCGGCGACAAGATTCCGGCGGAGACGAAGAGCGACATCGAGTCGAAGGTGAAGGCGGTGCGCGACGCGCTGGCCGGCACCGACGTGGCCGCCGTGAAGAGCGCCACCGAGACCCTGATGCAGGCCTCCCATCGCATGGCCGAGGAGGCCTACAAGGCGGCGGGCGGGACGCAGGGATCGGGCGCGCCCGGATCCGGTCCGGAGGCAGGCGGCCAGGCCGGAGGCGAGGCCCCCGGCGGGCAGAAGAAGGACGACGTGGTGGATGCTGAATTCGAGGAGCAGAAGTAACGTCTGACGAACCGCGGTGTTTGCCGAATCCCCCCCTCGGCAACGCTGCGCCGGAAGGCGGGACCCGCCAGGGTTCCGCCTTTCGTGTTTTCCGGCAGGGTGCGCCTGGTGAAGATCGCCACCTGGAACGTAAACGGGATCCGCGCTCGCGCTGCCGAGGTGCTGGCGTTCGTGCAGCGCGAAGAGCCCGACGTGCTCTGCCTGCAAGAGATCAAGGCCTCGCCGGAGCACGTCCCCGAGGAGCTGTGCAAGCTCGACTACTGGTGCTTCTGGCACGGGCACAAAGGGTACTCGGGCGTCTCGCTCCACCTGCGCAAGAGCACCTTCCCGGGCCGGCCGCGCTTCACCCATCCCGAGTTCGATCACGAGACGCGCATCGTCACCGCGCGCCTCGGCGACCTGCTCGTCGCCTCCGCCTACGTGCCCAACGGCGGCAAGGACCTGCCGGCGAAGATGCGCTTCCTCGAAGGCCTCGATCGCTGGGCGGCACAGGCGCAGGCCGAAGGCGTCCGCCTCGTGCTCTGCGGCGATCTGAACGTGGCGCGCGAAGAGCGCGACGTCCATCCCAAGCTGCGCAAGCAGGACCAGATCGGCACCACGCCGCTGGAACGCGAGCTGTTCGAGAAGATCGTCTCGCGCGGCCTGGTCGATCTTTCGCGCAGGTTCTTCCCCGACGACGATCGGCTCTTCACCTGGTGGGCGCCCTGGCGAAACCAGCGCGAGCGGAACATCGGCTGGCGCATCGACTACGTGCTGGCCAGCGCCTCCTTGGCGGAGCGGGCCACTTCGTGCGTGGGCTTCCGCGAGTTCGGCACCAGCGATCACGGGCCGATGCTGGCGGTGTTCGACATCGACACGCCTGCGTACGCGCCCGCGCCCGAGCCGGAGCCCGAGACGAAGGTCGAGCCGGGGCAGATTCCCCTGCTCTGACCCACCCGCGCCCAGCTCCGTCCCTTTACGCCCTCCCCTGCGAACTCCTTAGGCTGCGGGTTCCCATAAGGTCTAGGAGGTCGTGAAATGGAGCACCTGTACCTCTGGCCGGCCAATCCGGCAGCATCGCTGCTCGCGCTCTTCATCCTCAGCAACGTCTTCCTGTACGCGGCGCGGCACCCGATGCACAAGGCGCTACGCGAGGTTGGCCGCCTGCTGGGCGGCGCCTTCCGCGTCAGCGCCCGCTGGTGCCGGGGCATGTCCGCGAAGGTGGCCCAGCGCGACCACGAGATGATCGTCGAGATGGGCAAGGGCGACGTGCAGGCCAAGGTGGGCCGCGAGTTCCACCGCATCGAGGGCGCCTACGCCAAGGAGCTGGCGCGCTACCCCGACCTGCACCGCAAGCTCGACGACGTCCTCACCAAGATCGACGCCGACTTCCAGGAGACCGCCACCGCAGCGCCGGCAGCGCCGGGGTGGAGCGACGCCGTCACCGCCGTGACCAAGATGCCGCCGACCGGCGACCGGGTGGTGACCAAGCTGCTCGAGGAGATCCACAAGAGCGCGGTCGCCGGCGAGAAGAAGGCGCTCCAGGAGTTCCGCGACGCCACCGCCAAGAAGCACAAGATCCTCGGATCGATGGCGCCGGCCTGGAAGGAGCTGAAGAAGTTGGCGGTGGACGTGGGGGCGGCCGTGACCGGCGCGCTGGAGTCCACCAAGCGCATCGACGGGTACATGGCGCAGTTCGAGAAGGTGCGCGCCGCCGACGCCAAGGCCATCCGTGCGCTGGGCTGGAACGCCACGCAGCTGTTCGTGGTCTCGGTGTTGGTGATGGCCGTGGCCATGGGCGGCGCGTTCGTGAACTTCAACCTGATCGCGCTGCCCATGAGCGAGCTGGTGCCTTCGGGCAGCCGCATCGGCGGCATGCCCGTGTCCACGGTGGCCGCGCTGGTGATCGTGCTGATGGAAGTGGCAGCCGGCGTGTTCGCGATGGAGATGCTGGGCATCACCAGCTTCTTCCCCAAGCTGGAGCTGCTGCCCAAGTCGCGCCGGCGCATCATCCTCACCGTGGCCGTGGGCGGCCTCTTCATGCTGGCCTGCATCGAGGCCTCGCTGGCGGTGCTGCGCGAGCAGATCGTCGAGTCGTCCACCGCGCTGAAGGCGTCGCTGGCTGGCGCCGCGGCCGCGCCGGTGGCGCAGACGGCCAGCTCGCGCATCCCGGTCATCGGCCAGGCGGTCCTGGGTTTCATCCTCCCCTGGATCCTGGCCATGGTGGCGGTGCCGCTGGAGACGATGATCTCCACCGGCGGCCACATCGTGCTCAGCGCGGTGGCGGGGGTGCTCTACGGCCTGGGCATGGTCTGCCGGCTGGGCGGCCACGGCATGCGCTACCTCTTCGAGGCGGTGCGGCACCTCTATGACGTGTACATCGTGATCCCGCTGCAAGTGGAGCGGGTGTTCGCCAACGGCTCGCGCGAGACGCCTCCGGCGGCTGCGCTTCGCCCGGAGGGGCGCCGATGATGCGGACCGGCATCGTCGCGGCAGCGCTGCTGGCGGTGTCCTGCTCCAGCGGCGCGCAGTACGCGCAGGCCATCGTCGCCCTGGTGGACGTGTCCGGGACCTACGCCGACCAGAAGGCGGACGTGGTCAACGTCATCCGCAAGGGGCTGCTTCCCAGGATGACCCCGGGCGACACGCTGGTGGTCATCCGCATCGACGACGAGAGCTACGGCAGGCAGAACGTCGAGGCCAGCGTGACGCTGGACGTGCGGCCCTCCAAGGCCAACGCGCAGAAGCTGGCGCTGGCCAGCGCGCTGGAAGCCTTCCAGAAGCGGCCGGCCCACGCCCAGCACACCGACATCCGCGGCGCCATGATGCTCGGGGCGGAGTACCTGCGCGAGAGCAATGCGGGCCGGCGCACCATGGTGGTCTTCAGCGACATGGAGGAGGACCTGCCGCGCGGCGTGAAGCGCGACCTGGCCCCGGACGAGCTGAAGGGCGTGCGCGTGCTGGCCATGAACGTCAAGCGGCTGGCGCGCGACAACGCCAACCCCACCGCCTACCGCCAGCGCCTCGCCGGCTGGGAAAAGCAGCTCATCTCCCACGGCGCCCGCGAGTTCAAGGTGGTGCTGGAGCCGGAGAAGCTCGCCGACATGCTCGACGAGACGTAGAGTTTCGGGGACACCTTACGTAATCTTCCGTATGGTGTCCCCGAAACCAGTCGCAGGACTAATGGGGAGTTTGCTCCTCGTTGTGATTTCCGGCCCCTGCTGAAGGCTCCTTCGAGGGCTGGGTTTCCGCGCCCTTCCCTGCCGGTCCGCGGGGCCCTGCCGATCCCTCGGCGTCTTCGGTCCCGCTGGCCGCTCCGCCCGCCTGCCCATGCTGCGGGCCGGCCGGGTAGTACCTGCCCTGGGGCTGCGGCTGCTGGTCGACCGGGATGTTGGGCGCCCCGGATCCGATAGGCGTCGGATTCAGGTTGACGTCGGGGGGACTGTCCGCCGGCCGCGCTAGCGTGCCCTTCCTGTTGCGTGGCCGAGCCTGCGAGTTGGCGCGGGCCCGGGCCCTGTCGTTCTGCGGATGCGCGCCGTCGGGGATGCCGGTGCCTCCGCGCGGCCCTTCGTCGGTGCGGCCGCCCGCCATGCCGTTCGCGTCGCCGCTCTCGATCCCGCCGCCGGGGGCGCCGGTGCGCTCCGAGCCGCCCGCGGTGCTGCCGCGGGACCCGCGCTGCGACGTCGCGGCGGCGTGATTGGCGTCCATGGGGGTGGGCGACGAGCCGCGCTGGGGTTTGTCGGCGCGCCCCTCGCTGCTGTTCTGCGCCTGCGCCGCCAGCGGCACCAGCAGCAGCGCCAGAGCGACGAATCGGATCTTCATGCTGCCAAGGTAGGCACTACCGGATCTTGTTGGGGTCGGGCAGCGCCGGCTGGCTGCCCTCCTGGGTGGCAGGCGCCTCGAAGAGGTCCGTGCGGGCAGGCGGCGAGGCGTTCAGCTTGGCGCGCAGGTCGGAGTCGAGAGCGAGGATGATGGACTCCAGCCGCTGCACCCGGGACTCGAGGGCCTGGCCACTGGTGCGCCGGACCTCCGAATCCACCTGCAGCTCCTTCTCCTTCAGCTTGAACCACTTCCACACGAAGACCAGCGCCACCGGAAACCCGAAGGTCGCCAGGATGGCGATGATGGGGATCAACGTATTGAGCATGGCCTCGTTCATGCCCGCCACCTACGCACGGACGCGGCGAGGTTTTCAAGGCCTTCGGAACAGGCGCTCGGTCAGCAGCGATCAGCCGGAGGCGCGGGTCGGTTCGCGGCGCAGATGGCGGCGCTCGTCCGCCCTGGGGATCAGCGCCAGGAGCCGGCCGCGCTCGTCAGGATCGGCGGCCAGCGCCAGCGACGCCTTGGCGGCGAAGAGGTCGAAGAAGGCGCGCAGCGCGCCCTGGGCCAGCAGCACCCGCTCCTGCTCGTCCACATTCTTGGCGTGTCCGTCGGGCAACTTCTCCAGCTCGCGCGCCAGGTCCTGCATCGTCTGCACGTCCTCCGGCAACACGCCGAGGTCGGCGCGCACGTCGCGGTGCTGCTCCAGCGCAGCGAGGATGCGCGTCAGCGCGCGCGCCACGTGGGCGGGCTGGCGGGCCGAGAACGGTTCGCTCAGGCCGAAGTCCCGCGCCACCTGCCGGCCTTCGGCGCCGCGGGTCACGCGCAGCACCGCGCCGCGCACCGCCAGGGCCGTGCTGGCAGCGTCGGCCAACAGATCCGCGCTGTCCTGCGAGCGCCCGCGCGCCGTCACCGCAGCTGCGGGGACCGCCTGCAGATGGCTCTCGATGTCCTGCGCGAACTGCAGCGCCGCCTCGCAATAGGCGCCGTTGAGGCCGCGCCGCGCCAGCTCCGCCGCGTGCCCGTCGATGGCCCCGACCACGGTCCGCGCCGCCTGGGCGTCCGCCAGCGGATCCGAGCGAAGCTTGGTGGCGCCTTCCGTGTTGCGCGTCGCGCGCGCGATCAGGTCGTTGCGCGCGTCCGTTGCCGAGCGCACGGATGTCTTGGCCGCAGTTGCGGTGATTTTCCGGGCCATCGCGGCCCTCCGGTGTCCGTCGAGTGAAAGAGAGCGCCCTTCGAGTGAAGTGCGGTTGAAACTGTCCCGCAAACGAAGACGGTTGGCAACAGGGGCTTGCCCCGCCCTGTCGAGTTGACCGCGGAGGCCATTTGGCGCGACCGTGCCGCGACGAACCCCTGAATCCAGGAGGCGCTTCCATGCCGCGCATCGTCCGCTCCGGGCTGATCCAGTGCTCCAACGCCACCCCAACCGGCTCGGTGAAGGAGATCCAGGAGGCCATGTTCGAGAAACACATTCCTTTTCTCGAAGACGCAGCGCGGCGGGGAGTGCAGATCCTCTGTCTTCAAGAGATGTTCAACGGGCCCTACTTCTGCCCGGCCCAGACCCCCGACTGGTACGACGCGGCCGAGCCGGTTCCGGGGCCCACGGTGGAGCGCCTGCAGAAGTTTGCCCAGCAGCACCGGATGGTGCTGGTGGTCCCCGTCTATGAGCGCGAAATGGCTGGGGTTTATTACAACACCGCGGCGGTGATCGACGCCGACGGAAGCTACCTCGGCAAGTACCGCAAGAACCACATCCCGCAGACGGCGGGCTTCTGGGAAAAGTACTACTTCAAGCCCGGCAACCTGGGCTACCCGACCTTCCAGACCAGGTACGCGAAGATCGGCGTGTACATCTGCTACGACCGCCACTTCCCCGAAGGCGCGCGGCTCCTGGGCCTGAACGGCGCGGAGATCGTCTACAACCCCAGCGCCACGGTGGCCGGCCTCTCGCAATATCTGTGGAAGCTGGAGCAGCCCGCCCACGCGGTGGCCAACGGCTACTACATGGGCTGTATCAATCGCGTCGGAACGGAAGCGCCCTGGAACATCGGCAAGTTCTACGGGCACAGCTACTTCGTCGACCCGCGCGGCAACTTCCTCGCCGAGGGCAGCGAGGACCGCGACGAGCTGATCGTCGCCGACCTGAACCTCGACCTGATCGAGGAGGTCCGCAGGGTCTGGCAGTTCTACCGGGACCGCCGACCCGAGTCGTATGGCTCCCTGGTGAAGGAGCTGCCCTGATGCGGACGTTGATCGAGCACGGCACCTTGGTCTCGCCCGCCGACACCTTCGAGGCGGATCTGCTGATCGAGGGCGAGAAGATCCAGGCGATCGGCAAGGACCTGGGCAAGGCTTTCGCCGGCGCCGACGTCCGCATCGACGCGCGCGGGAAGTACGTGATCCCCGGCGGCATCGACGTGCACACGCACCTCGACATGCCCTTCGGCGGGACCAACAGCGCCGACGACTTCGAGTCCGGCACCACCGCGGCCGCGTTCGGCGGTACCACCACGCTGGTGGACTTCGCCATCCAGCCGCAGGGCGGCGGGTCGTTGAAGGAGGGACTGGCGCAGTGGCACGCCAAGGCCGAGGGCAAGGCCGTCGTCGACTACGGCTTCCACATGATCGTCCGCGAGGTGAACAAGTCGTCGCTGGCGGAGATGGACGACCTGGTCAAGCGCGAGGGCGTCACCAGCTTCAAGCTCTTCACCGCGTATCCCGGCGTCTTCTACGTGGACGACGCGCAGATCTTCCGCGCGCTGCGCAAGACCGGCGAGAACGGCGGCCTGATCTGCATGCACGCGGAGAACGGGCCGGTCATCGACGTCATCATCGAGGAGGCCAAGGCGCGCGGCGAGACGGCGCCGGCGTGGCACGCGCTCACGCGGCCGCCGCGGCTGGAGGGCGAGGCGTCGCACCGCGTCCTCGCGCTGGCCGAGGTGGCGAAGGTGCCGATCTACATCGTGCATCTCTCCGCGGCGGAAGCGCTGGAGCAGGTGCGGATGGCGCGCGATCGCGGCGTTCGCGCGTACGCGGAGACCTGCCCGCAGTATCTCTTCCTCGATCACCGCAACTACGAGGAGCCGGGCTTCGAGGGCAGCAAGTACGTGATGAGCCCGCCCTTGCGCGCGCCCGGCAACGAGCAGGCCTTGTGGCGCGGACTGCAGCTCGACGATCTGCAATGCGTGTCCACCGATCACTGCCCCTTCTGCATGAAGGAGAAGCGGATGGGAGAGGGCGACTTCAGCAAGATTCCCAACGGCGCGCCCGGCGTGGAGACGCGGCTCTACCTGACCTTCGAGGGCGTGCGCAGCGGGCGCATCTCGATCAACCGCTGGGTGCAGCTCAACTCGGCCGCGCCCGCGAAGCTCTTCGGCCTGTATGGCCGCAAGGGCACGCTGGCGCCCGGTGCGGATGCGGACGTGGTGGTGTGGGATCCCGGCAAGCGCCACACGCTCTCGGCGAAGACGCACCACATGCGGGTGGACTACAACCCGTACGAGGGCCGCGAGGTGGTGGGCGCGCCCACGCACGTGCTCTCACGCGGGGCGGTGATCGTCGAAAACGGCAAGTTCCTGGGGCGCAAGGGCGCGGGCCGGTTCCTCAAGCGCGGACTGACGCTGGCCTGACGTGCTGCACGTCGCCAACGGAGATCACGCGCTGTCGGTGCTGCGCGCCGCAGGCCTGCCCGGCGAGGTGACGGCCTGGTCGGACGTGCTCGACCAGGGGCCGGTCCGCGGCCTTCCCGGTACGCCGGAGTTCCGCGCGCCCCGCGCGGAGTGGCTGGCCGAGAACGGCGCCGGCGCGGCCGACCAGGTGCGCGCGCAGCTGGAAGCCTGGGACGAGGCGCTGCGCACGCCGGCGGAGGAGACGGTGCTCTGGTTCGAGGCCGACCTGACCTGCCAGCTCGGGCTGCTCCATCACCTGGTGTTGATCGACGCCAGCGCTGTGGTGACGCAGGAACCCGTGCCGCAGCAGAAGGAGTTCGCGGCGCTGCTGGCGCAACGGCGCAGGTACGATCGCGCGCAGGCGCGCAAGGCGTGGGAGGCGATCGCGGCGCCTGACCCGCGCGGAATTGCCTCGCTCGATCTGTCGGGCTTGCCTCAGCAGATGGGACCGGCGTTGCGGCGGCTGCTGGAGGAGCTGCCCGAGCCTGCGAGCGGGCTCTCCCGCACCGAGAGGGCCATCCTGGAGGAGGAGGGATC
>DASRTX010000413.1:0-2972 GCA_035655715.1 Myxococcales bacterium
GCCGGCGACGAATTCGTTGAAGAGGTCAAATCGGAAGAGGTGGCCTTCCCAGACCGGATCGATGGGCGAGCCGGGCACGAAGCGCGGCACGAACGCGGTGGAGCCGGTGCCGACCTGGAGGGTCTGGATGGCGGTCGAGGAGAAGGCGGTCGCGCGCGCGACCACGTTCACCACGGCGCTGGTCACCTCGTCCTGCAGGTCCTGCGCGTTGTCGGCGCGCATCGCCGAGGTGGTCTTGCCGAACTTGGCGGCGTTGTCGAGCAGCGGCACCTTGAGGCCCACGCCGATGACGAAGGTGATGACGTCCTGCGTTCCCGTCAGCCCGCCGGTCGCATCGGGGCTCAGGTCGGTGGTGGCGAGGAAGTTGGTGACGTCGTCGAGCAGGTTGGCGCTGCTGTTCCCCTCGTCGAGTCCGCAGGGATCCGCGCCCGTGGTGTGCGGGCACTGGATGGAGTTGTTGCGGAACTTGGTGGGCAGGTTGTTGTCGCCGTTGGGCTCGCCGTCGGTGATCAGCACGATGGAGCTCACCTGGCAGGAGATGCAGAGCGGCTTGTTGGCGCCGGTGGGAGCGGTGAACCCGGGCTTGAGCCAGATGTTGCTGGAGCCGGCGGTGAAGGCGGTCTGGTAGAGCTTGTTGTCCCCGGTGAAGAACTGGCCCACGTTGAAGACCGTCTCCGCCAGCGGGGTGGCGATGGGGCTGGTCAGGGTGCCGAAGGAGATGCCGCGCACCGCGGTGATCAGGCTGGACTGCTGCGACTGGGTGGTGGTGCTGGTCCAGGTGGTGACGTTGCAGTCGGGCACCATGCCGGACGAAACCAGGGAGCCGCCGTCATTGCGACCGATGAAGCCGGTGCTCACCACCGGCACGTCCCTGGAGGCGACGTTGAGGGCGTCGTAGGTGGCGACGCCGATGCGGACCGGCGTGGCCGAGCTCGACTGGGCGGCGATGAAGTCGGTGAGCACCTTGCGGGCGATGATGAACTTGGGCGGGTTGAAGTCGAGCCAGTTGCCCTTGAAGACGATGTTCCCGCTGGCCTGGTCGGTGGTGCTGGCGCCCGGGGCGATGTAGTAGCCCACCTCGTCGAGACACTGCTGGCAGCGCTGCTGCTGGGTCATGCTCCAGGCGTTGACTCCGCTGCCGCCGCGCCCGCCCGTGTTGGCGGTGGTGCTGAGGTTACCGCAGGCCGTGGTGACCGTGCCGTTGACGGTTCCCGGGTTGCCGTTGATGCCCGGCGTGAAGGTGATGGCAGGAGTGCCCAGCGCGGCGGACCCGTTGGCGACGCCGCCCGGCGCGGCGCTGGTCCACTCCATGAACTTGTAGGCTTTGTTGGTGGAGAAATACGTGCTGTAGAACGGATCCGGAACCGGGTACGCGGTGGTCTTGTTGTAGGGGTTCCCGCTGCTGTCCTTGAGACCCGCGAAGAAAGTGTTGCCGCCGCAGCTGCCTGCGGTCGACGAGAAGACGGTGGTGGTGCAGGCCGTCGGGGTGCTCGAGGTGGTCACGGCGCCGCACCCGTTGGGCGTCTGCCCCTGGTTCACCCAGGCCGAGTTGGGAAAGGCGTTGACGTCGAAGGGCAGCTCGTACATCGAGGTCGAGTTGTCCAGCACGAACATCACGTTGGGCAGCTGGCCCGACTGCGAGGCGAAGAAGGTCACGTCGCCCTTGTCGTCGGTGGTGACGCTGGTGGGCTGGACGCGGTTTCCGACCGCGCTGTTGGCGAGGCAGTCGCCCGGGCTGCAGGAGGGCGCCGCTGCCGAGGCCGACCGCGGCTCGTCGAGCGCCGCGTCGAGCAGCACCAGGCAGGCGAGGAGCGTCGGAAGTCTCAAGTGTCGAAGTCGCATGATCTCCTCACAATCCGAACTTCAGCGTGAACTCCAGCTCCATGTCGCCTGCGACCGGATCGCTGCAGGCGACGACGACCTGGAACGGCGTTCCGGATCCGATGCCGCCGCTGCCGCTGCTGGATCCCAACGAGCCGCCGCCGTTGACGATGTCGCCACCGCCGCCGCCGGCTCCGCCGCCGCTTCCGCTGCTGCTGGTGCCGACGCCGCTGGTGACGACGCGGGGCTGGGAAGTGATGATCGCCCCACCCGGTTTGCCGTCCGGGTTGCGGATGTGCCCGGAATAGATGTGCCGATCGCCGTGGTCGGTGGACACGACCTGATCGAAGGTGATGTTGGTCGCAATGCTGAAGATGTTCAGCCGGCTGATCAGGTACTGGCGCGCGGCGTCCACGCACGCGGCCTGGGCCAGCTTGCGGGCATCCTTGACGGACTGGCCCTTGCTGATGTCCGCCAGCCGCAACGTGGCGACGGTGACGAGCGCGAGCACCCCGATGACGATCAGCGCTGCCAGCAGCGTGCTGCCTCGGTGAGGACGCATCATCCCCCTCCCACGTTGTTGAGCGCGGGCAAGAAGCTCGCGCGGCTGATCAGGTTGGCGGGCTGCTCGGTCAGGCTCATCACCGCACGGCGGAAGGCGTCCCTCGGCCGCGCCGCGCGGTTGCCCACCGCGGGCGGCGCGTCTCCGGTCCGGTCGGCTGACTTCGACCTGGCCCGCGCCACCACCGTGACGGTCACGTTGCGGATGTTCATCGGTTGCGCCGTGTAGCGGCCCGCCGCGTTGTAGGTCATTCCGCGCCAGTCCGGCATGACTCCGCCGTCAGCCGTGGCGGTATGGACGGGGCTGCCACTGGTGCCGAGGCAGATCCCGAAGCTCCAGGTGGTGTTGCCCGAGGAGGGATCGACACATCCGGGAGCCGGTGACGGGGTGGCGCCGCCGGCCGCGAACGCCGAGGGCGGCTGCGGTTGGCCGATGTCGTAGGATATCTGCAGATCCTCGATGCCGCGGTAGAGCAGCTCCTGGCCGCGACCCCGGTCGCGGGCGAGCGCAGGCACTCCGTCGGTATCGTTGACGACGTAGTAGCGCGTCCGCTCGACCAGGGCGAGAACTCCGGAGGCGAAGCAGGGAT
>DASRTX010000414.1:0-2241 GCA_035655715.1 Myxococcales bacterium
AGGCCTTGTCCGGCGTCGAGAGTCACTTGTTGTGCCACCGTCCGGTGGCCCGCCAGCGAGACTTCCAGCTGATGCTCGCCGGGCTGCACCTCCGCCGTGAACGGAGCCTGCCGGCCCTCGGCGCTGTCGATGCGCACCGACGCGCCCGGAGGCTCGGTCTCCACGTGCAGGCGCGCCGGCCCGGGCGCGCGCCCCAGCGCGAAGGCCAACTCGGTGTCGCGGTTCACCAAGACTTGCACCGCGCGGTCTTCCTTGACGAAGCCGCTCGCGACCACCGAGACCCGATGGCTGCCGGGCTTCGTCTCGCCCGACCACGGGGTCACCCCGACCTCCGTTCCGTCGAGCGTGAGCGTCGCTCCCGCCGGGGCGGAGGTGATGGTCAGGCGGGAAGCCCCGTGCGCGGTGGGCGGCAGCGCAAGGCGGATGGAGAAGTCGCGATCCTTCGGCATCTCGAAATCGGTGCTGACGTCGCGGCGGCCCTCTTGCTGGAGCAGCAGCTGGTGACGCCCTGCCACGACCGGTGAAACGAACGGCGTACGGCCCTGCGGCTTGCCGTCGATCAGCACGGTGGCGCCGGGCGGGTCGGAATCGACGCTCAGGGCCGCTCCGCGGGCAACCGGGGCGAGGCCGATGAGCAGCTGGGCGTCGCGGCCGTTGCGCGCCAACACCTTGCGCTCCTCGCGCAGGCGGCCCTCCATCTCCACCGCGACCAGGTGCTCCCCTTCGCGCAGCTCTCCGCGGAAAGGTGTGCGGCCGGAGAAGACGCCGTCGATGAGCACGTTGGCGTCGGTCGGGTCGCTGCGCACCGTCAGGATGCCGGGCGCAGTGGCATCCTTCGGCAGCTCCAGGACCAGGTCCAACTCGGCGCGACGGCCCTTGACCTCGAGCTGCTGCTCGGCGCTCCGGCCGTCGGCGGTCGTCACGGTGACCGTGTGCGGTCCAGGCAGCAGTGAGACCGTGGTCGGCGTCCGCCCGGCGTCGTTTCCGTCGACCTTCACCTCCGCGCCCGGTTCCCGCGTGCGCAGGGTGTAGGCGACGGGCTGGAGCGGCGGATCGAAGGCGACGCAGGAGAAGGGCTGCCGCGGCGACCCCGCCCGCGTGGCGACGCCCTCCTCGTGCTGGGACTCGATGAAGTATTCGAAGGTGCCTTCGGAGAGGATCGAAGAAGGCAGGCGCGCCTGGAAGCCGCGGCGGCCGCCGTCGCGCATGGTGTACGCGTCGTACCGCTCGGTCCCCGCCTTGCGCGCGAACACCAGCGGCGCGAAGAGATGCGAGGGATCCTGGATCTTCGCGTTGATCACCACGTTTTCGCCGCGCGCCGTCTTCTGCAGCGGCGTGTGCTGGATCTTCCCGTCGCCCGCCACGGCCGCGGGTTCCTGTCGCGCGCCGGCGCTTTTGGGTTGTTCCAGTGCGACAAGAATGTTACCGTCTTGGTGATTTTTGGCGCGAACGTCTGCGGCCGCGAGCACGGCGAGCGCCACGAGTGCGGAAATCATTGGCTCTCCTCCCCCTCGACCGGACGCCTGAATGGCGGTGGAATCTCGGAAAGACGCCCGCCCGGCCGGACGCTCACGGGCCCCTACAAGCCCCCGCTCGTCCGCCGATCGATCTACCTCGGGGTCCGAGGTCGTGACAAGTGCTGGACAGTCGGAGGCGCTCCCACATCCGCCGGCGGGTTGCGACACGGGGTCCGGCGCGCTACGTCAAGACGCTTCCATGCCCCGGGAAGAACTGCGGGTCCTAGACAGCCTGGACGAGATTCCCCGCGCCGAATGGGATGCCTTGCTGGGGCCCCGCGCAACGCCCTTCATGCGGCACGCATGGCTCTCGGCGCTGGAAAAGTCGGGATGCGCCGCGCCCCGGACGGGCTGGATCCCGCGCCACCTGGCGCTCTTCCGGGCGGGGCAGGTCATCACCGTGGCCCCCGCCTGGGCCAAGGACGACAGCGACGGGGACTTCGCGCGCGACTGGGATCTGGCCGGGTCCATCTCTCGCGGCGGCGTGCGCTACTACCCCAAGCTGGCGCTGACCGTGCCGTTCACGCCCTGCACCGGAGAGCGCGTCCTGGTGGCGCCGGGCGAGGACCGGGCATCTTGCGTCGGCAAGATGGCGCGGGCGGCGCGCCGGGTCTGCGAACAGGGGGGATTCCCCACCTGGCAGGTGCTCTTCCCCGACGAGGAGGGCGCTCGCGAGCTGGAGCAGGCCGGCATGGCGCTGCGGGTGTCGTACCAGTTCCACTGG
>DASRTX010000415.1:0-2570 GCA_035655715.1 Myxococcales bacterium
GGGAGATCGTCTGCGATCGCGCCTGGCCGAGGTCGAGGTTGGCGCGGACGCGGGCGACCAGGTCGCGCGCGGAGAAGGGCTTGACCAGGTAGTCGTCGGCGCCGCTGCTGCGGCCTTCCGCCTGCGCCTCCTCGCCCGCGCGCGCGGAGAGCAGGACGATGGGCAGGGATGCGGTGTCGTGATCCGCCCGCAGCGCTGCAACCAGGCCGAAGCCATCCAGTCCCGGCATCATCACGTCGCTCAGCACCACGTCCGGGCGGCGGCGCCGGATGGCGGCCAGGGCTTGCGCGCCATCGGCCACCGCTTCCACCTCCCAGCGCTCCGCCAGGAGACGCCGCAGGTAGTCGCGCATGTCGGCGTTGTCGTCGGCCACCAGGACGCGCTCACGCCGCTCCCCAGCCGCTGCGCGCGCCCGCTCAGGCGGCACGTCCGCGGTGGGATCGGAGATCCAGCGCGATGCCTCCTCGACGAAAGGCGCCGAGCCCAGGCCGGTGGAGGCGAGCGTGGTCGCCGCGCCCACGCGGTCGCCGGGCAGATGATCGGTTCCCAGCGGCACCGAAACGATGAAGGCGCTGCCCTTCCCCGGCGCGCTGTCGACGCGGACGCTTCCTCCATGCAGCCGCACCAACTCTTGGAGCAGCGAGAGGCCGATGCCGGTGCCCTCCTGGGTGCGCCCCTTCGCGCCCTCGACCCGATGGAAGCGCTCGAAGACGCGCGACAGCTCGTGCTGGGGGATGCCGGTGCCGGTGTCCTCCACCCGCAGCTCGACGGACCGGCCAGCGACCCGCAACGAGACGGCGATCTCGCCCTCCAGGGTGAACTTGAAGGCGTTGGAGAGGAGGTTGAGGACGATCTTCTCCCACATCTCCCGGTCCACGTAGACGGGCTCGCGAAGAGGCGGGCACTCGACGCGCAGCCTCAGGCCGGCGCGCTCGACCGAGGAGCGGAAGGTGCTGGCCAGGTCGGCGGTGACGGTGGCCAGATCGGTGGGCACGTAGCTGGCCTGGATGCGTCCGGCCTCGATGCGCGAGAAGTCGAGCAGCGTGTTGACCAGCCTGAGCAGGCGGAGCGCGTTGCGGTGCGCGAGGGCAACCGCGCCGCGCTCTCCACCCGGCTTCACCTCGCCGCGCAGCAGCTCCTCCAGCGGGCCGAGCAGGAGCGTGAGCGGCGTGCGGAACTCGTGGCTCACGTTGCTGAAGAAGGCGGTCTTGGCGCGATCCAGCTCGGCCAGCGACTCCGCGCGCCGGCGCGCATCCTCGAAGGCGCGCGCGGTAGCGATGGCGCTGCCGATCTGGCCCGCCACCAGCCCGAGGAAGCCGCGGTAGGGATCGTCGAGAACCAGGTACTCGCTCAGGCCCGCGACCAGCACGCCGGTGGCGCGGTTCTCGCCTTGCGCCAGGATGGGGAGGACCAGCGCCGAACCCGACCCGGGCGCGGGGACCTGGTCGATCTTCTTCGACGCGCCCACGTGCAGGACGTCCATCGCCGACCAGGTGGTGTCTGCGGGGTCCAGCCTCGCCGGCGCCAGCGGCCCCGCCGGATCGATTCCCACCGAGGCCGCAAGCCGGGCGCCGTCGCCTTCGGCGAGATAGACCAATGCGTACGGAGCGTCGGCGGCGTCTGTGCCCAGCACTTCCGCCGCTGCCTGGCACACGTCCTCCGCGTCGCCGGCGCCCCCGGTGGCAGCGGCCAGCTCGCGCAGGATGCGCAGCCTGCGCGCGTTCAGCACCTGCTCGGTGGTCTCGGTCACCGCGGTGAAGACGCCGCCGATGCCGCCGCTCTCGTCGCGGATGGGGCTGTAGGAGAAGGTGAAGTAGCACTCCTCGGGGAAGCCGCGGCGCACCAGGCGCAGCAAGGTGTTCTCCGACCAGGTGGCTTCGCCGCGCGAGATCACGCCGTCCAGCATCGGGCCGATGATGGGCCAGATCTCCGGCCACACCTCGCGCCCGGGCGCGCCCAGCGCGTGCGGATGTTTGCTCCCCACGATGTCGCGGTAGGCATCGTTGTAGAGCATCACCAGATCCGGCCCCCACCAGACGAGGATGGGGAAGCGCGAGTTCAGGCAGGTGCTGACGATGGTGCGCAGGCTTTGCGGCCAGCCTTCCACCGGCCCCAGCGGGGTGCGCGACCACTCGAAGCTGCGCATCAGCACGCCCGTCTCGCCGCCGCCGGCGAGAGGTCCAGCGCTCGATTCGGCTTGCGGAACCAGCATGCGACTACCCGGCGGGGAACGCTAGACCCCCTGCGTGGCGGAGTCCATGCCCTCCCAGAGCATGCGTTTGAGCGCCACGAACCGTGCCAGGAAACGCGTCTCGAAGGAGCGCGGCCGGGGAAGATCAACCGCGACGGTCGTCTTCACCCGCCCGGGTCGATGCGAAAGCACCGCGATCCGATCCGCCACGTAGAGCGCCTCGTCGGCGTCGTGCGTCACGAAGACCACCGTCTTGCGGCGCTGCTCCCACAGGCGGGTGAGCGCGTCCTGCATGCGCGCTCGCGTCTGCGCGTCGAGGGCGCCGAAGGGCTCGTCCAGCAAGAGGATGGCCGGGTCGGTGGCCAGCACGCGGGCAACC
>DASRTX010000416.1:0-5590 GCA_035655715.1 Myxococcales bacterium
GTGGCGAAGAGCTGCGCCTCGCCGTCGGTGAGCGTGCGGCCCCAGTGGTGGCGGTAGAGATCGCCCACCTTGAAGTCCTCGTAGTACCTGCCGCGCTCGATCACCCGGCGTGATTCGGCCATGAAGCGAGGGGTAGGTCGCCCGCACGATTTCGTCAAGGCGCCGCAGCGCGTCGAGACCGGTGGGGATCGGAAAAGTGGACGCCCTTCTCCTGCGTGTTTTCATGACGGAGTGATCGATTGGGAGGATCTGAACTCGGATCACCCTCGCCGGCGCCACTCGCGGCGGCCGGTGAAACTGCTGGCTCGCCTGTGGATGGGCGGCCGCGCGATCGTGGCCACCTGCGAGAACATTTCCCCGGGCGGCGCCTATCTCCGCGTGCAACTGCCCGAAACCACGAAGGATGTGGTCGCCTCCATCGGGCTTCCGCACGGGCGCGGCCTGCACGTGCGCGCCCGGGTGCGTTGGCGGGACCGCGCCGGCATCGGCGTCGAGTTCGCCGCCTTCCTGGAGTCGACCCGCGAGGCGGTCAGCGAATCCGCTTGATGATGTGGTAGGCGACCTTGCTGCGGACCACCGCGCACTCGTCGGGCTGCAGGCAGAGGGCAGCCGCCTTGTAGGGGACGTCGGAGTTCGCGCCCAGCAGCAGCGAGCCGCCCTGGACTTCGGAGTACTTGTCCTGCAGCGGCTCCATCCTGGCGCCCTGCCGGCACTTGACCAGGACCTCGTTGGCCAGCTGCTCGGCCTGGCGCGGATCGCGGCTGGGGCGCTGGACGTCGACCACCGGGGGCTGGTCTCCGGGGTCCAGCCGGTTCCACCCGATCTGCACCTGCTCCACCTCGACGCGGTCCACCGGCGCGGAGCAGGCGGCCGGGTCGCGTTGGGTCGGGACGGAGACGCAGGCAGCAGCCATCGGAATCGCCACCCAGCCCTTCATCGATCCCCCAGCGCGAGGACCCCGGAGAAGAGGTGCACGCCCATGAAGTCGCCGGCGGGACCCAGCTCGAAGCTGGTGCGCAGCGAGAGCAGTGGAAATGCGCCCAGCGACTTCTCGATCAGGCTCAGGTCCAACCCGTCCACGCCGTAGAGCGCGGTGCCGCGGCTGGCGCAGTCGAAGTAGATCCCCCAGGCGGGCGGATGCGCGGAGGCCCGGTCGAGCGCGTGCTGCAGCGTGCGCCGCGCGCCCATGCCGTCGCGCAACGTGAAGGAGATGCTGTGGCCCTCGGGCACCGGCGCGCCCGCCTCCAGCGTGCCCTGCTCCTCGTCCACGCCGAGCAGCGGCACCAGCACGAAGTCGTCCGCGGAGAAGGCCTCGCCGGGACGCGGCGACAGGCCGAGCGCCACGAACTGCAACGCGTCGCCCGCCAGGCCGGGCTGCTCGGACAGCGTGGCCAGCGCTTCCAGCGCAGGCCTCGAGTCCAGCTCCAGGACCGACCTTCCTTCCGACCGCGTCACCAGGAGCGGCTTGCCGATGGGCTGGTGCGACTGCGCCACCAGCACCCTCCCCGCCTGCGGAAAGAAGGCGCCCACCGCCTGGGCGTCCGCCAGATCGTCGTCGAGCAGGAGCCCGCCCTCCACCGCCACGCCGCCGCCCGCAATGCGCGCCTTGGCGGCATCGCGCCCCAGCGCGCCGATCAGCCTCTGTAGGGGTGCCGCGGGATCGGCGAAGACGATGCCCAGGGCTCCGGGCCCCGCCCGCTGCGCGGCGGCGCGCAGCTCGTCCGGCGCGTCGGTGCGGAAGGAGAAGATGTGGGCGCGCTGCTCCAGCACCAGCACGCCGAGCGCGGGGCCGTCCTCCACGTCCGCGTCGCCGGGGACCAGCGCGGCGGAGGTGGCGCCGCCCACGATCTGCGCGCCTTGCCCGGCCACGTCACGCAGCGACTCGCAGAGATCCAGCGACTGGTCGAGGTGCTCCGGGGTCGCGGCCACCACCAGGCATCCAGCCTCGTCGAGCCCGGCGGCGTCGAGCGCGCGGGTGACGGCGTCGCGCGCGGCGAGGTGGACGTCGGGGGAGCGGGAGACTGCGGCGCCGGCGCGCATGGCAGGAGCATAAGGCAGTCTCGAACCTGACGCCCTGTTGTTCTGCGCGCCCGCGGGCGGCGGGTTGGGGTACAAGGCACGGGAGGAGAAGGCGTCCAGATGCGACCTCTCGTCTTGCTGCTTGCTGCTCTTGGCTGTGCCGGATCTCCCACCAAGGCCGGCGGCGCATCCGCGGCTGCCGCAGGGCGGAAGCTCACCGTCGTCGGCATCAACGATACGCACGGAGCCCTGTTGCCGATTCCGGCTCCCAGGTGGGCGCAGGGTCTCACAAAGGACGAGATCGGTGGGGCCGACTGGTTCGCGGGTTACCTCGACGCCATCCGCGCCGACGCCGAGGCGAAGGGAAACGCGGTGGTGGTCCTGGACGGCGGCGACGAATTCCAGGGGACGCTCATCTCCAACGAGTTCCAGGGCCGCAGCGTGACCGACGTCTACAACGCCATGGGCGTGACCGCGGGCGCGGTGGGAAACCACGAGTTCGACTTCGGGGTGCCGGCATTGAAGGATCGCATCGCGCAGGCGAAGTACCCCATCCTCGCGGCCAACATCTTCCGCAAGGGGACCCGCGAGCGCCCGGATTGGGCGCGGCCCAGCGTGCTGATCGACGTGTCCGGCATCCGGATCGGCATCGTGGGGCTGGCCACGCGCGAGACCGCCACCGTCACCAATCCGATGAACGTGACCGAGCTCGAGTTCGCCGACGGATCCCCCATCGCCGCGCAGGAGGCCGACGCGCTGCGCGCCCGCGGCGCCACCGTGGTGCTCCTTGTGGCCCACGCCGGCCCGCTGGGGCCCGACTACGAAATCCAGCAGATCGCCAAGGCGGTACAGGGGAAGGTGGACGCCATCGTCAGCGGGCACCACCACACCGTGCTGGGCCCGCCGCCCCTGGTGGTGGCGAACATCCCCATCGTCCAGTCCGGGTCCAAGCTGGTGAACTTCTCCACCATCGACCTGACGCTCGACGCGCAGAACCGCGTCCGCTCCTTCGCGGTGAACGAGAACACGCTGCCACGCGCCGGCGGACCGCAGGCCATCCTGCACACGCGCGACGGCGCACCGGCGCAGTTTCGCGGCCGGAAGATCGAGCCGGACGCGCGCATCGCCGCCATCCTGCGCGACTACGACGTACAGGTGAAGAAGCTCCGCGAGATGCGCATCGGCGAGACCACCGTGGCGCTGCGCAAGGATGCCGCCGACGACCTCCTGGGAAGCCTCACCGCCGATGCGCTGCGGTCGGGGGCCGGCGGGAGCCTGCCGGCGCAGATCGCCCTGCAGAACTCGGGAGGGCTGCGCGTCAACGAGATCCCTGCCGGGCCCATCACTTTTGGCCAGATCTTCGACCTCTACCCGTTCGACAACGAGCAGGTGGTGGTGACGCTGCCCGCGGCAACCTTGCGCGACGCGCTGGAAGGCGTGCTCCGCGCTGGAAAGGGACCGCTGCGAGTCTCCGGGGTGCGGTACGTGATCGATTGGGAGCGGTTCGGCGCGGCCAAGGACGCGCGCAAGGCGCCTGCAGGCGCGATCGTCACGCGCATCGTCGACGAGGCCGGCAAGCCGGTCTGCGAGACGAAGAGCTGCACGCAGACCGCCTGCGACGCGGTCTGCGCGCCCGGAAAGTTCACCGTCTCCGTCACCGACTTCCTCGCCAACGGCGGCGACGGCCTCTCCATGCTGAAGGACGCCCCGCGACAGGTGGGCAGCGTGCTGGCGCGCGACATCATCGTGGACTGGGTGAAGCACCACCAGCCGCTCACGGCGGAGCTCCTGGGCGCGCCGTCGTCGGGCAAGGAGCGCCGCTGGACAGTGATCGGCACGGCCCAGAACATGCCGAAGGGTGACTGAGCTGGACCTGCTGCTAGATCTGGGCCTCCCCGGCCTCGTCTTCCTGGGCCTTTGCCTCTGGCTGATCCGCAAGGCCGCCAAGGCCGCGCGCACCGAAGGCGACCTCGAGGGCGAACGCCTCCAGGGCTCCCTGGCCGACGAACTTTCCGCCGGCCGCGCCCGCGCCGCCGCCTCCCAGCAACCGAATCTCTCCGCCGTCCCCGACACGGTCTCGGAAATCACGGGCACTCGCACTGGCCCAAGCACGACGTCAGCCACCACGTCGAGCCCCAGCACCAGCAGGGAAGTTCTGCTCGGCGCCAACCTCGACGCGGCAGACCCGGCCCACCTCCCACTGATCTCTGCCCTCGTCGCCGAGCGCGAGTCCCAGCTTCGCTCGCAGCACACCGGCCCCTCCGACGTCCCCCGCCGCATCGAAGTCCTCTGGGTCCGCTCCACCGCCACCCACGCCGCCTGGTGCGAGCGGCGCCATGCCGCGACCCTCGCCGCCCGCGCCATGACCCGCGACGTGATCTGCGTCGCGCAAATCGACCGCGGCCTCGTCGTGGGTCGCTGGTCCTACGGCTGAGAAGCTTGAAGCGCCGCCGCGGTGGCCTCGAGCATCGGCTCCGCCACCACCGGCTTGCCGGTCGCGTGCTCCATCCAGATGTCCGGCAGGACGCGCCCGAACGAGGCCGCGTTCTCGAACGCCTTCCCGCTCTGCGCGCCGCGCAGCTTTTCCTCCAGCTGGAAGGCGATCAGGTGCCCGATGGGATACCGGTACAGGTAGAGGAAGCTGTTGATCATGTGCGAATAGATGCCGAGCTGCGGGTTGCCGGGATGCCCCAGCACCTTGGCGTAGTACTTGTCCCAATACCCGCGGGCGATGGTCACCGTCGCCTCGCGAAGCTGCGCCGGCGTCGCCTCCGGGTGGGCGTACATCCAGTGCCACACGTCCAGGTCGGTGAGCGCCACGCCGGCGATCTCCCACGAGTCCCAGAACGCCTTCAGCGCCCGCGCGTGCTCGCCGCGCGCGTCGGACTTCGTCACGCCCAACAATTCCAGATCCCGGTGCTGGCAGGTGAAGGCCAGCGCCTCGGTAAAGGCCGTCCCGGGCACGCCCTGCAGCAGCGTGTCGTCCACCTCGTAGAGCGAGAAGGTCTGCTCCACGTTGTGGCACATCTCGTGGACGGCGATGTTGTAGCCCTTGTAGTCCATGCCGTCCGGGTTCACGCGCGTGCGCAGGTGGGACGAGTCACCGGGCCCCCACCACGGGTACATCTCGCTGCGCCGCGCCGACTCCAGCGCGTGCCCCGAGCCGCGGGCCGGATCGACCACGATGTGCGAGTCGACGAAGCGCGCCTTCTCGGGCGTGAAGCCCAGGCCTTCCAGGAGCCGCGGGATGTCCTTCTTGTAGGCGTCGGCCGTGGGGTAGCGCTGGCGCGTCAGCTTGGACAGCTCGCCCTCCGGCTGCTTCTCGATGAACCCGTCGTACCAGATGTCGAACGGCTCCAGCGGCCGTCCCAGCCGCTTCTGGATCAACGCCGCCACCCGCGGGACCAGCGGCGACTCCAGCACCTGCGTGAGCAGCGCGCGCACCCGCTGCTCGGGGATCTCGTCGTCGAGCTGGAAGTGCCGGTCGATCTCCGTCCGCGCCATGGGCGAGTCCTCGTCCAGTTGGCGCGCGGCGCGGAAGTCGGCGAGCAGCACCGCGTACCGGGTATCC
>DASRTX010000417.1:0-2747 GCA_035655715.1 Myxococcales bacterium
CGAACAGCGCCAGCAGCGGCGAGAGGAGCAGCGTTCCGAAGAGCCAGGCGGAGTCGGGCAGGAGCATGGCGCCTGCCACCGCATCGACGCCGGCGCAGAACGCCGCCGCTGCCAGCCAGGTGATCCCCACCGCCGGCAGCAGCGCCGCAAAGCTCTTCCCCAGGATGATGTCGAGGGTCCGCACCGGCGTCGCCAAGAGCGGCTCCAGCGTGCGCCGTTCCCGCTCGCCGCCGATGGACTGCGCCGCCAGCAAAATCGGCAGGAAGATGGGCAGGACCAGGAACATGGGGAGCCAGGTGCGGGCAAGCGCCGTCGCGAGCCCGGCCGCGGGAGGCTGGCCGCTCACGCCGTAGACGTCCTGGACGAACGCCAGCGCCTCCTCGGGCGCGGCGCGCACCACCCAGGCGAGCAGCGCGAGCGGCACCGCCACCACCGTGGCCGGCAGCGAGAACATGGAGAGCAGGAGCACCGGCGACCGGCGCAGCTCGAGGAGCTCCTTGCGCATCACCAGCCCGATCATCGAAGTCGCGCCTCCGCCAGGAGCGCGAGCCAGGCGTCCTCGAGGGGATCCTGGTGGGGCGTCACGGAGAGGATGCGCGCGCCGGCGGCCACCAGCGCCGCCACGATCTCGGGGACCTCTGCCCGCGGCTCGATGAAGAGAGCGCTGCCCTGGGTGCGCACATTTCTGAATAGCCCCTGCAACACGCCGTCTGGCGCGAAAGGCGCCGCCAGCTCCACCCGCAAGAGGCCCTCCTGGCGGATCTCGTGCACGGCCACCAGCCTGCCGGCGATGAAGGCCGCGCGCGAACACAGCCGCTCCACCTCGTCGAGATGGTGCGTGCAGAGCACGATGGTCGCGTGTTCCGCCGCCAGCGCCGCGATCACGCTGCGCACCTCGCGGGTGGCCTCGGGGTCGAGCCCGACGGTGGGCTCGTCTAGGAAGACCACCTCCGGCTCGTGCACCAGCGCGCGGGCGATGGCGAGCTTCTGCTTCATCCCGCGCGACAGCTCGGCGAAGGGCCGGGCGGCGTGCAGGTCCAACCCGAACCGCTCGAGCAGCGCGGAGCAACGCCGCTCCACCTCGCGCGCCCCCTGCAGCCGGGCGAAGAAGGTGAGGTTCTCGCGCGCGGTCAGGCGGTCGTAGAAGCCCGGCGCCTCGGTGAGCAGCCCGACCCGCGCGCGCAGCTCAGGTCCACCGGGCCGGCCGGGCCCGACGAGGCAGCCTGCCACCTCGGCCGAGCCGGAGTCCGGCGCATAGAGCCCGGCCAGCATGCGCAGCATGGTGGTCTTGCCGGCGCCGTTGGGGCCGAGCAGGCCGAACACCTCGCCGCGCTCGACCGTGAAGCTCACCTCGCGGCAGGCCGGCCGCCCGCCGAAGCTCTTGGAGAGTGCGCGCGCGTCGATGGCCGCCAAAGCGGCGGCGACTCTACCCTTCGGCCTTGCCCGGCGTCTTGCCCGGCCCCGGCCGCTGCGCCGGGTCCAGAGCCCCCGACTCCGCCGATCCGGGCGTCTTGCCCGCGGGATCGTTGGCGATGGGATTGCGCGAGCCGGTGGCCGGCAACGAGCCGTCCGCCCTGGGTCGCGGCTCCACGCCGTCGCGGGTCTCCTCGGTTCCAATGCCGCGCTCGTTCTTGATCACCTTGATGTCGTCCGCCATGGCGCAAACCTGTGCACTTGGGTAAGTAGCGCGCATGACGAGCCAGGCGGACGTGGTGGTGGTGGGCGCCGGGCACAACGGCCTCGTGGCCGCGCTCCTGCTCGCCCGGCGGGGGCTCGACGTGCTGGTGCTGGAGGAGAAAGAGGTCGTCGGCGGCGCTGCGAAAACCGAGCGGCCGTTCGCGCGAGCGCCCGGCCTCTCGACCTCCACCGGCGCATATCTGTTGGGCCTGATGCCGCCCGAGCTGATCCAGAAGCTGGGCGTGGACATTCCGGTGCTGCGCCGCGACCCGCATTACTTCTTGCCGACCACCGGCAAGCGGTACCTGCTCTTCGGCTCCGATCAGGCGGCGATGAAGGAGCAGTTCCTGGGCTTCTTCTCCGAGCAGGACTACCGCGCCAACCAGGCGCTGCAGGCGGAGATCGGGCAGTTGCGCGACGACGTGGCGCGGACCTGGCTTACGGAGCCGCTCACCATTGAAGAGACGGCGGCGAAGTACGTGCGGCCCGCGCTGCGGCAGGCGTTCGTCGATCTCTGCCGCAAGCCGGTGGGGCAATACCTCGACCGCTTCGGCTTCAAGAGCGACCTCCTCAAGGCGATGTACGCCGTCACCGACGGGTTTTCCGGCCTGACCGGCGACTGGGACACGCCGGGCACCGGCATGAACTTCCTCGTCCACAACATGTGCCGGCTGCAGGGCAGCGATGGTACGTGGATGATCGTCAAGGGCGGGATGGGCACGGTGACGCAGCGGCTGGCCGCGGCCGCGAAGGACGCGGGCGTCCGCATCGAGACTGGCCAGGCCGTGCAGGCCATCGCCGCCTCGCCGCTCGCGGTGGTCCGCTCACGAGGCTCGGAGGTGCGCGCCCGCGCGGTGGTGGTGAACGCCGACCCGTTCCGCATGCGCGATCTGGTCGGCCGCGAGAAGCTGCCCGCCGACTACAACGCGCGCATCGACGGCTACCGCCGCGACGGCACCACGCTGAAAGTGAACCTCGCACTCAAGGCGCTGCCGCGTTTCACCTGCCTTCCGGAGGACCGCGGCCAGTTCGGCAGCACCATGCACCTCTTGCCCGACGAGCCGGAGGTG
>DASRTX010000418.1:0-4548 GCA_035655715.1 Myxococcales bacterium
ATACAGCGCGATGCGCACGGCGCCCACTGCGCCGCGGGCGCTGATCGCGGCCAGGTAGGTATAGAACACCAGCATGAAGAGGATGGTCAGCGTCTCCACGTTGCTGCGCTGCGCGAGCGTGACGAAGAGCTTTCCGTGCAGCGCCACCACCACCGTGCCGGCGCAGGACGCGCAGAAGAGCACCAGGTACGTGGCTCCGAGGATGCGCACGCGGCGTGCGAAACCTTCCGCGCTCTCCGCGCCCGGCTCGCTGACCACGTGCTTCAGCAAGCCGCGCATGGCGGGACGCTAGCGCAGGAACTGCACCAGCGACCGGTTCACCGCATCGGGATCGTCCGCTTGTACCCAGTGGGCTGCGGAGGCGACGCGCTCGACGCGCGCGCGGGGCACCCATTTCGGGTCGGGCTCGGCGAGCTCGCTGCCCAGCACCGGATCGCGCTCGCCCCAGATCACCAGCGTCTCCGCCGCGACCGGTTGCCAGCGCGGGCTGCGGATGCGCGCGGCGGCGCGGTAGTAGTTGAGCGGCCCTTCGGGGTCCTTCATCGCCTCGAGATTGGCCGCGATGTCCGCCTCGTCATATGCGCCGTGCGCAGACGCCTTCCGGAACAAGGCGCGGAGCCGGGCAGGCGACAAGGCGAGCTCGGGCAAGAGCGGAAGCTGGAAGAAGAGGAAGTACCAGGATTTCA
The DNA here is from genome assembly GCA_035655715.1 of Myxococcales bacterium. GTDB lineage: Bacteria > Myxococcota > Myxococcia > Myxococcales > 40CM-4-68-19 > 40CM-4-68-19. The sequence goes on from DASRTX010000418.1 coordinate 687, forward strand.
GGAATTGGCGCGGCCGCCGCAGCCCCTCCGACATCCGGTGCGGATGCGGGCTGTTGAGGATGGCCAGCTTGCGGACGCGCTCCGCGTGCCACATCCCCGCGCCCCAGGCCACCGCGCCGCCCCAATCGTGTCCCACCACGTCGGCGCGCTCGCGCCCCAGCGCGCGCACCAGATCGGCGACGTCCTGCGCCAGCTTGCCCAGCCCGTACGCCGCGACACCGCGCGGCTTGTCCGAGCCGCCGTATCCGCGCAGGTCGGGCGCTACCGCACGAAGGCCCGCAGCGGCCAGCGCGGGAAGCTGCCGGCGCCAGGTGATCCAGCACTCGGGAAAGCCGTGCAGCAGCAGCACCAGCGCGCCGTCGCGCGGCCCGAGCGCGGCGCAATGCAACCGCACCTCGCCGGCCTGCACGTGGAAGTGCTCGATCCCCTCCGGCTCCACGCAGCGATCTTATCGCAGATCCAGCTCCTTCTTCGGGGCCGGCTCCTCGCGCTTGCGGCGGAGCGCGTTGCGCGCCCGCGTGTAGATCGACTTCAGCGTGCCCCCGGGCGGGTCCACGTACTCGACGTGCTCCGGGGAGACCTTGAGCAGAGCGAGGTCCGGCTGCTCCGGCCCTTCGGGAAACCAGCCCCGCCACGTCGCCGTCCACATCCGCCGGATCAGCGCGCGGTCCTGGATCAGCTCCGCGCTGCCGGAGATGGAGACGTACCTGGATCGCTTGAGGAAGGCCACGCAGCAGCGCGGGTGCGCGCGCAGGTCCTCGCATTTGTGCGATTCGGCGGAGGTGGCGAACCAGAGGGTCCCGTCGCCGTCGTGCCGCTGCAGCTGCATCGGGCGCGAATGGTAGTGACCCTCCGCGCCCAGCGTGGTGAGAAAGCCAATCTCCATTCCGTCCAACAGCTCGCGCAGCTCGTTCAGGTTGCCTTTCATGCCTGGAGGGTATCCACGCAAGAACGTTCAGGCGACGCCCGGCTCCTCGTCCGGCACGCAGCAGACGCGCCCCTTCCCGCAGCGGTTCGCGTGCGCGAGCCCGTCGTCCGGCCCGGCAGGCGACATGGTGAGCAGGCACCAGTAGATGGTGGTGGCCTCGTTGCGCACGGCGAGCAGCGCTCTCTTGTCGTTGTGCGCCGCGCCGCTCAGCTTGGCGCGGAGGAACCCGCACAGATCCTCGTGCTCGCTCATGCCGCACCTCCCGCGAGCAAGAGCGCCCGCTTCACCGCGACCTCCAGCAGGGGCAGCTTGTAGCCGTTGTGCTCCAGCGGCTTCGCGCCCGCCACGGCGGCCTTCGCCGCTTCCGCCGCCAACGCCTCGTCGACGTCCCGGCCTCGCACGATGGCCTCCGCCTGCCTGGCGCGCCACGGCACTGGCGCGGCCGCACCCAGCACCACCCGCGGGTCTTCTCCCAGCGCCACCGCCGCCTCGGCCAGCGGCCAGTCGAACGTCTGCTTCTCCATCAGCTTCACGTAGCCGGACTTGCGCCCGGCGGGCACCCGCACCTCGACGATCAGCTCGCCCGGCCCCAGCACCGTCTCGCGGGTGATGTCCTTCGAAGGCCGGACGAAGAAGTCGTCGGCGGCCACGGTCCGCTCGCCGGACGACCCACGCAGCACCAGCGAGGCGCCCAGCGCGGTGAGCGCCGTGCCTGCGGCGCTGGGATGCACGATGGCGCAGAGGTCGTTGTCGAAGACCGCGTGCATCTCGTTCTGCCCGGCGAGGGCGAAGCACTCGGTGCCGCCCTTGCGCCGGCAGTGGAATTCCTCCTTGCGGAAGTACCAGCAGCGCGGGCGCTGCGCGAGGTTGCCGCCCAGCGTGGCGGCGTTGCGGATCTGCGGCGTGGCCGCGGCGCCCGCGGCATCGGCCAGCGCGGGAGCGGCCTTGCGGATCCGTGCGTCGGTGGCGAGGGTGGCCAGCGTCACCAGCGGTCCCAGCCGCAGCACACCGCCCTCCAGCTTCACGAAGTCGAGGTCCCGCAGCCTGCGCAAGTTCACCAGCGAGGAGGGCTCGTCGAGGTGCTCCTTCATGCGGTCGGCCAGGTCCACGCCGCCGGCCTTGTAGAGCGCGCCTTGTTGGGTCCCGGCGGCGATGGCCGATGCCAGGTCGCCCGGCTCGATCCAGCTGAACGCCTTCATGACCGCGCTCCCTTCAGCGCCTCGAGGACGCGCGCGGGGGTGATGGGCAGGCTGCGCACCCGGACCCCCGCTGCGTGCGCCACGGCGTTGGCGATGGCGGCGCAGGTGGGAACGGTGGCGGGCTCGCCGATGCCGCTGGCGTCGGTGTTGGTGCGGCCGCGGAAGTGATCGAGGATCACCGCCTCGATGCGAGGAACGTCCTTCGCCCCCGCGATCCGGTACGACTCCAAATCCGCGTTGAGCATGCGGCCGGTGCCGAGGTCGATCACCCGCCGCTCGTGCAGCGCGTAGGAGACGCCCTGGATGATGCCCCCGTTGATCTGCGACTCGATGCCCAGGCGGTTGATGGGCCGGCCGCAGTCGTGCACCGCCAGCGCGCGCAGCACGCGGACGATGCCCGTCTCGGTGTCCACCTCCACCTCCACGAACTGCGCGCCGCCGATGGTGGCGCTGTGCTTGTCGCCGTCCTGCCAGCCCGTGTAGTCCTTCGCCCGCGAAGCGACGCCGCGCACGGTGCGCCCCAGCTTGCGCGCCGCTGCCCGCACGTCGCCAGACTTTCCGCCGAAGAGCTCGGCCTTGGCGCGCTCGGCGGCCAGCCGCACGGCGGGCGTGAGCATCTGCGTGGTCATGCTGCCGCCCGAAGGAGGCCCTTCGGGGAGCGCGGTGTCGCCGATGCGCACGTTGACGTCCTGCGGCCGCACGCCCAGGACCTCGGCCACCACCTGCGCGCAGGCCGTCCGGATGCCGCCGCCGATGTCGGCCACGCCGCTGCGGCACTCGACGCTGCCGTCGTCGTGGATCAGCACCTCGGCATTGGAGGGCGCGCCGTCGAAGTTGTACCAGAGCCCCTGCGCGAACCCGACGCCGCGCTTGAGCGAGCCCTTCGACTTGCGCGCGCGCGCCTCCTCCCAGCCGAACTTTTCGCGGCCGATGCGGCGCTCCTCGCGGCGGGCCGGATGCGCGTCGTTGCGATCGCGCAGCGCCACCGGATCGATGCCGAGCTTCTCCGCCAGCTCGTCCATGGCCTGCTCCAGCCCGAAAGCGCCCTGCGGGTGTCCGGGCGCGCGGAACGCTGCCGAAGGGCCGGTGTGGAGGAAGACATCGTTCTCCTCGGTGCGCACCGCTTTGGCGGGATAGAGGTTCTTGGCCGGACCCGCGCAGCCGGCGCCCGCGGCACACCCCGCGCTGCCGAACGACTGCAGCGCGATGGCCTGCAGCTCGCCGGTCTTTGCCGCGCCCAGCCGCAGCCGCTGGATGGAGCTGGGCCGGTTGCCCACCGCCAGGTGCTCGGCGCGGCGATCGAGGAACAGGCGCACGGGCCGCCCCGCCTTGCGCGAAAGGTGCAACGCGACGACGCCGAAGTTGCCCGCGCCGAACTTGGCGCCGAAGCCGCCGCCGGTGAACTCGGAGACGACGCGCACCTTGCTCTTGGGCAGCTGGAAGAGCTTGGCGATCTCATCCTGCACGCCGTGGATGCCCTGCGTGCTGGCGTAGATGGTGACGCCGTCGTCGCGCCAGTCGGCGACCACGCCGTGGGTCTCGATGGCCGAGTGCGTCTGCACCTCGGTGCGGTACTCCTGCTCGACGCGCACCGCGCTGCCGGCCAGCGCCTGCTCCACGTCGCCGTCGTTCCCGCCCACCACCGGGCCGCGCACGTTGCCCTGCTGCGGCACGTCCTTGGCCGCGCCGCCGCCGCCCGCGGTGCCCGCCTGCTCGACGGGAGTGTCGAACACCA
>DASRTX010000419.1:0-3086 GCA_035655715.1 Myxococcales bacterium
AGATTTCTCCCCAGGCCGTGCGGGTAATGAAATGCTGCCAGGGCATCGCGAAGGCGCCCGCGTTCTGGAGCGAGCGCTCCACGTGCTCGACCCCGAGCACGCTCTTGCGGTTGGCGAGCCCCGCCTGGAAGCTCACCCCACCGCCGGAGCAAGAGGCCGCGCCGGTCAGGTCGTCCAGGAAGGCCGCGAGGTGCCGATTGACCAGGTCCGCTCGCTCGACCGCGAGGATGTGGGCGGCGCGCGGCAGAACGACCAGTTCGGCCTGCGGGATGCGTGTGCGGATGTCCTCCATCATGGCCACCGGCGTCGCCGGATCGTCCGCGCCGGCGATGATCAGCGTCGGGGCCCGGAGCGCAGCGTTGCTCGGCCGCAGGTCCATATCGCGGATCGCCTCACAGCAGGCAGCGTAGCCGCGTGGGTCCAGCTGGAGGAAGCGCTCGCGCAACGGCGCGACCTGCTCCGGGTGCGTGGCTGCAAACGCGGGCGTGAACCAGCGCGCCAGCACGGCGTTCACGATCGCCCCCATGCCCTGCGCCCGCACGGTTGCGGCGCGCTCGTCCCAGCCGTGGGGCAGGTAGGCCGAGGTCGCCATGAGCACGAGGCTCTGCGCGCGCTCAGGATAACGTGCCCCGAAGGCTTGCGCCGTCATGCCCCCAAGCGACAGGCCGACGATGTGGGCCTTCTCCACGCCAAGCGCGTCGAGGAGGCCGGCAAGGTCGTCCGCGAGATCGCCGATCGTGACCGGCCGGTCGAGCACCTGCGAGCGGCCGTGGCCGCGCGTGTCGTAGCGCAGGCAGCGATAGCGGTCGGACAGCGCCGGAACCTGACGATCCCACATCTCCAGGGTGGTGCCGATGGAGTTGGAGAACGCCACCACGGGCGCGTTCTCCGGTCCGGTGAGGTCATAGAACAGCTCGACTTCGTTCGTGCGGATGAGGGGCATGGCATCACCGATCAGGAGAGGATAGACGCTCGCGCCTCCGATCCGCCGTCGCCAGGGCGCGGTCGGTCCAGCCCGCGGCGGCATCGACGGACGGCGTAAGATCGAAGGCGGCGTCGAGAACTTCGCCCGCGCTGGCTTGTGCGAACGCGGGCTGGTTCGCCAGCACCTCGCGCAAGGGCGCGCCGCTCGTGCGCACCTGCTCGGCGGCGTGTTCGACAAGGGCATGCCCTGCCTCGCGCCCGATCTGCGGCGCCAGGCGCGCCGCGACGGCGTCGGCGAAGAGAAGGCCGCGGGTTGCGTCGATGTTCGCCCGCATCCGGTCCGCGTCGACCTCAAGCCCCTCCGCCAACGCGCGCGCCTCATGCAAGGCGCCGGACGCCAGTCCAAAGAGCTGCGGCAAGGCGTGCCACTCCGCGTGCCACAAGCCTGCCGGGCGTTCGTGCGCGGCCGCCATGGCGGTCAAGAGCGTGACGACATGGCCTTGCGCGGCCCCATGGGCGGCCAGAACCACGGTCGAGGACACGGGGTTGCGCTTGTGCGGCATGGCGGATGAGCCGCCGCGGCCTTTGACATACGGCTCCGCCACCTCGCCGACCTCCGTCGAGGCGAGATGAGCCACGTCGGCCGCCATCTTGGCGAGCGCGCCGACCAGGACGGCGAGCCACGCGCCGGTCTCGGCCATGCGGGCGCGGCGCGTGTGCCAAGCGATCGGGGCGGTCCCCAATCCAAGCTGCTCGGCAAAAGCGTCCGCCACCGCCGGTCCCTGGTCGCCGAGGCCCGCCAGCGTGCCGACCGGCCCGGCGAGAGAGGCCACAAGCGCGCGGGACTTCAGCCAGGGCAGCTGGTCCGCGACCTCTGCGACGCCCAAACACCAGACCGCAGCCTTGTAGCCGAAGGTGACCGGGGCGGCATGTTGGCCGTAGGTCCGCCCAACGCACGGCGTTGTGCGGTGCTGGCGCGCCAACGCCGCGAGGGCTGTGATGATGGCGAAAAGATCGGCCGCCATGACGGAGAAACCCTCGCGCATCTGCAGTACGAGCGCCGTATCGACGATGTCTTGCGTCGTCGCGCCCTTGTGGAAGCTGCGCTCCAGCTCTTTCGGCAGCCGCGCCTGAACGGCTTTCACGAACGGAATGGTCGGGACGCCCGCAAGGGCCGTGCCTTGGCCCAGAGCAGCGATGTCGAGATCCTCGGCCGGGATCGCCTCGATGGCTGCGGCCAGCGCCTCGGGCGCGAGCCCGCAACGCGCTTCCGCCCGCGCCAGGGCGGCCTCGGTGCGCAGCATGGCGGCGAGCCGCGCCCGGTCGGAGAACACGGCCCGCATCGCTTCGGTGGCGAACAGCGGCCCGACAAGTTCGGAGTCGAGAGCGGAGAAACTCATGGTCATGGCCCCCGAATTAGATCGCCCGCGCCACCATCATTTTCTTGATCTCCGCGATGGCCTTGGCGGGATTGAGGCCCTTCGGGCAGGTGTTGGCGCAGTTCATGATCGTGTGGCAGCGGTAGAGCCGGAACGGATCGTGCAGGGTGTCGAGCCGCTCCCCCGTCGCCTCGTCGCGCGAGTCGATCAGCCAGCGATAGGCTTGCAGGAGCGCGGCCGGGCCGAGAAAGCGATCCCCATTCCACCAGTAGCTCGGGCAGGAGGTCGTGCAGCAGGCGCACAGGATGCACTCGTAGAGACCGTCGAGGCGCTGGCGCTCCTCCGGACTCTGCTTCCACTCCGTCTCAGGCGTCGCAGTCTGCGTTTGCAGCCAGGGCTGGATCGAGGCGTGCTGGGCGAAGAAGCTCGTCAGGTCCGCCACGAGGTCCTTGATCACCGGCATATGCGGCAGGGGATAGATCTTGATCGTCTCGGTCTTGCAGTCGTCAATGCCCATCGTACAGGCGAGCGTGTTCTCGCCCATGATGTTCATGGCACAGGAGCCGCAGATGCCCTCGCGGCAGGAGCGCCGGAACACCAGCGTCGGGTCGATCGTGTTCTTGATCCAGATCAGGGCGTCGAGGACCATCGGCCCGCAGTCGCCGCGGTCGACGTGGTAGGTGTCGATGCGCGGGTTTTGCCCGTCATCCGGGTTCCAACGATAGATGCGGAACGCGGTCGTCCGCGCCGCCCCGGCCGGCTTCGGCCAGGTCTTGCCGTCGG
>DASRTX010000420.1:0-30615 GCA_035655715.1 Myxococcales bacterium
GTGGAGACGCTGGAGACGGTGCCGGCCGTCTCGAGGCTACCTTCAGGCACAAGGACGGCCGTCGGGTGGACGTCGAGCTCGGCATCAAGCGAAAGGCGACGGGTCGCATCGTCGTCGTGGTGCGTGACGTCAGCGCCCGCATGCTGCTCGAACGCGAGCGCGCCGGGCAACGAGCGCGGTTGGAGACGGTGCTGCGCGTCCTTCCCGTCGGTCTGGCGCTTGGCGAGGCGCCCTCGGGAAAACTGGTCCTCGCAAATGCCGAACTGGAGCGGATTTGGGGTCGGAAAGCGGCCGCACCCTCGATAGCTGATTACAGCGTCTTCGAAGGATACTGGCCGGATGGGCGGCCTGTTGCGCGGCAGGAATGGCCGATGGCGCGAGCCATCCTGAACGGTGAAACGGTCTCACCGGTCGAGATTCACATCGTGGGCGCGGATGGCGTCAGGCGGATCACCGAGCATGGCGCGGCACCTGTCCGGGACGCGGCAGGCGCTGTCGTCGCGGCGGTGGTGACCGCGGTGGACGTGACGGACCGGAGGGGCATCGAACAGGAGCTGCGGAACGCGCTCGCCTTCCGCGACCAGATCCTCAACGTCCTGGCGCACGACCTCCGTCAGCCGCTCTCGGTGATTGCCACTTCAGCCCGGCTCCTGCTCCGCAAGGAGGGTCTCGAGAAGCATGCCGCCGTCTTGTCGCGACAGATCCGCAATGCGGACCGCATGGAGCGGATGATTCGTGACCTGCTCGACTACGCCCGCGCCAGAGGTGGCTCGACCATTCCCATCCAGCGGTCGCGAGTGCACCTTCCCGAGATCGTTCGACAGGCCGTCGAAGCCATTGAGACGCTGCATCCGGACAGGAAGGTGAACATCGAGGTGGACGGCGATTGCACGGGCGAGTTCGACGCGGATCGGATGCAGCAGGTGTTCGGGAACCTGCTCGGCAACGCTGCTGCCTACGGCGTGAAGGGGTCGCTGATCGACGTGGTCCTGCGCGATCGCGGTGAAGCTATCGAGTGCACCGTTCACAACCTCGGAGAGCCGATCGCACCTGAGAGACTGCCGACCATCTTCGAGCCATTTCGCCGAGGCACGAGCGGCGCGAATCCCCAGGGATTGGGCCTGGGCCTGTTCATCGTGCACCAGATCGTCGGCGCCCACGGCGGGGCGGTCATGGTCACGTCCAGCAAAGATGCCGGGACAACCTTCAATATGGTTGTCCCGAAATCGTGAGGCTCGACCTGCGCGCGGTCACTAACGCTCGTGCCGAGACAAGACTTCGCTGAGGGACCGACGCATCTCCTCGAGGATCTCGCGCTGCTCCCGGATGGCCGCCTCCACTTCGCGCAGCTTGAGACGGGCCTTTTCCGCGATCTCCCGGGCTTTCTCCGCCTCCCTGCGGGCGCGCTCGCTGAAGTGCCGCGATCTCTCGGCTTCGCGCCTGAACATTTCGCTGGTGACCCGTTTCTCCTCGCCCGCAGCGCGCAGTGACTCGGCGCGCTTGCGCTTCGTCTCGTGCGACTCCCGCTCGTGCTCCTTGCGGCGGCGACCGCCCTCCGCGCGTTTCTGAGCGGGGGTGGAGTTCCTCGGACGAGGTCGCGCCTGCGCGGCGCTGGTTTTCTTCTTCGGCATGGCGCTCGTGCAGGTGTGATGGATCCGGGCCGGTTTACGTAGCCAGCGCGGGTGCTATCTCATCCTCGAACGCCCGTCCAGGAACCGGTGCGGACCTCTCCGAGGTCCCGCGGCCTCAGTACTTCCGGTAAGGCAAGAACTTCCCGTTCATGACGATCTCAGACCACCCCCGCCAGCATCAGCGGCAAGGTCCGGATGCGCTGGCCAGTCAGGGCGAAGATCGCGTTCGCGATGGCGGGCGCGACGGGCGGCACGCCGGGCTCGCCGATGCCGCCCGGCGGGCCGTCGCTCTCGAGGATCTCGACGTGCACCGCGCGCGGCGCCTGCGGAATGCGGACCAGGCGATAGGTGTCGAAGTTCGATTGCTCGGTGACGCCGGCCTTCATGGTCGCGCCGCCGAAGAAGGCGTGGCTCATCCCGAAGATCACGGCGCCTTCCATCTGCGAGCGCGCGCGCTCGGTGTTGACCACGGTCCCTGCGTCGGCGGCGAGCCAGGCCTCGTCGACCGCGATCTTGCCGAGCCTGTCCTTCTTTACCGAAACGACCACGGCGACATATGTCAGGAAGCTCCGGTGCGCGGCGAGGCCGAGCGCGCGGCCACCTCGGTCGCTCCAGCGCGCCATCTCCGTGACGCGCTCGATGACACCGCGCAGGCGGCCCGTGTCGATGGGATGCTTGTCCAGCGTCGCGCCGTAGTTTCGCAGCTTCTCGACGCCCAATTCCTGAAGGCTCACGATCCGTGCCGGCCCGAACAGCTCGAGCAGGTTCTCGCGCGGATCCTTGCCGCGCGCGTGCGCGATCTCGTCCATGAACGAGCCCGCCGAGAAGCCGTGGAAGATGTTGTAGACGGAGCGCAGCCAGCCGATGCGCACGTGCGCGGCCGCATCGCAGGTCTCGGCCCGGACGTTCGGGATCGCGAGCGGGAGGTCGGTGACCCCCTGCTGCAGATCGCCCGCGCCGGGACCCTTGACGTCCGAGAACGTCGTCCCGATCGGCGGGAACGCCGTCCGCTGGCGCCAGGCGGTGACCTTGCCGGAAGCGTCGAGCGCGGCCGTAAGGAGCTGCGTGTTGACCGTGTTGTAGTAGTCGTGCCGCAGGTCGTCTTCGCGGGTCCATTGCACGCGCACCGGCGCCCTGGCTTCGCGGGCGAGATATGCGGCCTCCGCGACGAAGTCGGCCTTGGACTTGCGGCCGAACGCTCCGCCGAGGAAGGTGACGTGCGACGCGACTTGGGATTCGTCGATGCCGAGCGTCTCCGCCGCCTGCTTGCGCGCGTCCTGCGGGTTCTGGGTCGCGGCCCAGATTTCGCACTTGCCGTCTTCGAAGCGCGCGATCGCGGCCGGCGGCTCCATCGAGACGTGCGCGAGGTGCGGCACGTGATACTCCGCCTCTACCGTCTTCGCGGCATGAGCGAGGGCAGTCTCGACGTCTCCGGCGTTGCGGGCGGCGTGTCCCGGCTGGTGAACGGCCCGGCTCAGCTGCGCGGCGTACTCCTGCGAATCGTACGCAGCGTTCGGCCCATGATCCCATTCGACGTGCAGCGCCTGGCACCCGCGCATCGCGGCCCAGGTGTTGGTCGCCAGCACCGCCACGCCACCCCACGGCTGGAACTTCCACGGCGGCTTCGGCTCGGGCATGCGGATCACCTGCTTCACCCCGGGCACCGCCAGCGCCTTGCCGTCGTCGACGCGCACGACCTTGCCGCCGACGACCGGTGGCCGCGCGATCACCGCGATCAGCATGCCGTCCAGGCGGACGTCGGCGCCGAACTGCGCCGCGCCGGTCGCGATCGGGCGCGCGTCCACCAGCGGCAGATCGCGGAAGACGTGCTTCATTTCCGCGCGCGGCCGCAGCTTGACCGACCCGGGCTTGGGCACCGGCAGCTTGCCCGCCGCATTCGCGAGCTCGCCGAACCCGAGGGAGCGGCTGCCGTTCCAGACCGCGTGATCGTGCGCCGTCAGCGAGCCGGCCGACACGTGCCAGCGCTTCGCCGCCGCCGCGATCAGCATCTCGCGGGCGGTCGCGGCCGCGGCTCGTAGGTCATCGTACTCGCCGCGGATGCTGTTCGACCCATCGGTGTTCTGATCGCCATACTTCTTGTCGCCGTCTGCCTGCTCGATCTCGACGCGGTCGAGGTTGGCACCGAGCTCGTCGGCGAGTAGCGCGGGGATGGTGCTGCGCACCCCCTGACCCATCTCCGAGCGGTGGTTGACGAGCGTGACCTTGCCGTCGCTGGAGACGTGCACGAACACGTTGGGTCGCAGCCCTTCCGAACGCTCCTTCAACGCCTCGTCGCGAAGCTTCGGCTTTTTCGGGCTCGCGCCGGTCGGCTCGTCGGCGAGCGCGCGTCCAGCGACGGCGACCAGCAGTCCTCCCACGAATTCGCGGCGGAGCATTACCTGGCTCCAGCGGCGCGCTTGATCGCCGCGCGAATGCGCGAGTAGGTGCCACAGCGGCAGAGGTTGCCGGCCATCGAGAGATCGATCTCGTCGTCGCTCGGCTGCGGCGTTTCGCCCAGCAGGGCCGCCGCGGTCATGAGCTGTCCGGCCTGGCAGAAGCCGCACTGCGGCACGGCCAGGTCGCACCAGGCATCTTGCAACACACGGTTTTCCAGACCCTCGATGGTCGTCACCTTCCCGTGCGCCGCGCGCGAGAGCGGCGTCACGCAGGAGCGGACGGCCTCGCCGTCGAGGTGCACTGTGCAGGCGCCGCACAGCGCCTGCCCGCAGCCGTACTTGGTGCCGGTGAGCCCGAGCAGATCGCGCAGCGCCCAGAGGAGCGGCATCTCCGGATCGGCGTCGAGCTGGTGTGCTTTTCCGTTGACGTTCAGTGAGATCATCTCGCTCCCTCCGGCGGGCACTCGGCCCCCGTCTCGACCCAGGCCTGCACGATGCGGCCGAGCTCGTCCTGCGTGCCGGGCGCGGGGTCGCGGTCGTGCCCGGGCTTCCATCCCCACGAGACGAGCTTGTCGTGACCGTTGTGCTCGACGATCTGCGCGAGCGAGCGATGACCGTTGCGGGCGGGGTCCTTCATCTGCTCGCAAATCGCGTGCGGCGACTTCCCGACCCAGGCCATCCCGATCGGCGCGAGCTGCCAGTGCGGCGCGCCCGGCACCTTGGCGAGCTCGAGATTGTCGTCTTGGTGGCACCCGGTGCAGCGCATGCCGGCCACGCCGCCATCGTCCTTGCCGCGGATCACCGGGGGGTCGTGGCGGTGCATGTCCATCCCTTGGGCGGGAGTGTCGCCGCTGGGGTGGCAATTGGCGCACCGTGGGTGGAGGAAGACGCGGCTCGCCTCGACGAACAAGGCTCGCGAGCGCTCTCCGCGGTCGGAGATCGACGAGAACGAAGCAATCGCGCGCAGCGCCCGCGGGTCTTCGGCCGGCGCGGTCGTCTTCACGGCGGCCGGCTTTTCCGACGCGCACGCGGCGATCAGCAGAACGAGGATTCGCACCGGACGAACTGTGCCGCGAGCGCATCAGGAGTCAATGCGGAGCGGCATCTCAGTGTTGAAGGGGACCCGTCGCCTCAGAGATTCAGGAGCGCTCTTTCACTGGGGCGCTTCTGCATGCGTCGGATTCGTGGCATGCGCTCGACTCGAACTGGCGGTTTCGCATTTGTCGCGCAATTCGACCACCGTCTTCCACGCGCGCTTGCGGTCGACGTTGGCCTCCAGGACCGCCTGCCGGTAATGAACGGCTTCCAGCCCCAGGACAATGACGGCCACGACCAGTCCGGTTTCGAAGGCTATTCGTTTCATCCCTCGTACGATTGCCACGGGGGACGGCCAGGACACTACCGTACGACCGCACCCTGTCAGCGATTAAACGCCGAACTCGCATATCAGGTCCTGCGTTCAGCTACGTAGGCCGATTGTCAGAAGGCAAGCTCGTCTCCACTGTCACTACCTATGTCTGGAATGACAGGGCCGCTCATGTCCATCGCTCGCGTGACATCTCCATGAAGGGACATCTCGTCGCCTTCGACATCGGGGGCTCGAAGATCGCGGTTCTCGCTCGCGACAGAGCTACGGGTCGCGACGTCTACGCCGACAAGCTCAAGACGCCGGCCGAGGACGGCGTCGGAGCGATCCTCGGATTGCTCGACGCGGAGATCGATGCAGTCCCGGGCGGCCGGCGGCGCATGACGGCACTTGGAATCGCGGTGCCCGGCCACGTCGATGCGGACGGCCACGTGCTGAACGCGGGAAACCTCGCAGGATGGGTCAACGTCCCGTTGCGCGAGCTGCTCGAGGATCGTTATGGCGTGCCCGTGTTCGTCGAGCGCGACGCCAACTGCGGCGCACTGGGCGAGAAGCATGCTGGCGCGGCGAAAAGGATGCACGACTTCGTCTTTCTCTCGCTTGGCACGGGCGTGGGCGCGGGCATCGTGATCGACGATCGCATCTACCGCGGCGCCCACTTTGCGGCGGGCGAGGCCGGCGACATGACGTTTCCCGTCCACGAAGATGAGGACGGTCGTCCCACGGTCTCCGACGTCGTCGGCAAACGGTCCGTCAAGAAGAAGGTCAAGCGCGCCACGGGCAAGAAGATGACCGCCGCCGAGGCGTTGGCAAAAAGCGAGCCGAGGATCGAGAAAGCCACCCGCGCCGTCGTCGACTACCTGAGCAGTTGCGTAGTGGCGATCTCTTCGCTGATCGATCCCGAGGCCATCCTTTTTGGCGGCGGAACGAGCGATGCGGGGGAGGCGCTGCTCAGGAAGGTACGGGACCAGATCGCGCCACATCTGGTGATACGGCCGCGGTTGATGCTCGCCGGCCTCGGTTCGGACTCGCAGCTCCATGGCGCGCTCTGGGGCGCGCGTGAGGTCCTCTCGCGTGCGCGGGCACGACACAAGCCGCGGACGGCATCCTTCCGGCCGGCGAGGGCGCTCCGCGCTTTCAGGGCGGCGAGTCGCCAGTCCCGGCAGGGCAGAGAGCCCTGACCCGGTCGAGGAGCGCGTCCAACTCGAACGGCTTGGTGAGCTTTCCGACGACCTTGTCGAGGCGCGTCGCCGATGTATCCGTGCTCGCCGTCAAGACCAGCACCGGGATCGCGCAAATCATCCTGTCCTTTTGCTTGTGCTGAAGGAACTCCCACCCGTTCACGCGCGGCATCATGAGATCTAGCAGGATGAGGTGTATCCGTGCTGACGATTCCCGGTGGAGCGCGTCGAGCGCCTCGCCGCCGTCATGGGCCGTTCGCACCGAGTAGCCCGCTTCTGCCAGCGCCGCCGCGATCGCGTCGCGAATATCCTGGTCATCCTCGACGACGAGAATCCGGCAAGATTCCACAAAGCACCACGACGCAGTTCGGCGCGCCTGCACGATCCGCGCGCGCATTTGCGACAATATAAGCATCGTTGGCATCCGCATTGAAGCGGATGCCTGCCAGGAAAGCTAGGAAACGGCAGCGTCCACGCCCGCCAGGGAGTCGGCCGCAGGTGCCGCGCCCAGCTCGCGCTCGTAGCTCCGCGATCCGAGGACGAAGAACCCGGCGGAAGCGAGCGCCGCCAGCGGCACCAGCGCGAGCGCCCGCGCGATGCCGAAGCGATCGGAGAGCATCCCGGTCAGGAGCCCGCCGGAGGTGAGGCCGATCACGTTCTGCACCACTGCGAGCACGCCGAACGCGGTGGAGCGCAACCCAGGATGCACCAGCGACGCGATGACCGCGGACATGGGTCCCAGGGTGCCGACCATTCCGAGGGCGCCGACGACCAGGAGCGCGAACTGCAGGGGCCCGGGCTCCAGTTGGAAGGCGGCGCCCAGCAGCAGCGCCACCCCCGCGGCGATGACGGCCGGGCCGAGGAAGAGAGCCCTGCGGCTGCGTCGCGAGAGGCGATCGACCAGGAGTCCGCAGAGGGCGGATCCGGCCCCCGCGGCGAGGATGATGCAGGCGGCGCGCATGCTGGCGGAAGAAGTGGGGAGGTCGTAGACGCGGTTGAAGAACGTCGGCAGCCACGAGATCATCGACCCCGCGACGAAGACGAGGAGGCTGCTCGCGGCGTAGGCGGCGAGGATGCTGCGTGAGCGGAACATCTCCGCCGCGCCTTCGAGGAAGGTCACCGGCCGGGTCGTCCCGTCGCCTGCCGCGACGGACAGCTCCACCGTCTCGTAGTCGCGGAGGAAGAGGAAGAGCGCGGCCAGCACCAGGCCGGGAACGCCCACCGCCCAGAAACCAGCCTGCCAGCCGAAGCGCGCGCCGACCGCTCCGCCGGTGATCACGCCCAGGACCGATCCGAACAGCGATGCGGACATGAACGATCCGATCGCCGCACTTCGTTGGCGGGCCGGGAAGACGGTGGAGATCAGCGCCGCGGCGGCGGCTCCGTAGGCGGCTTCCCCCGCGCCGACGAAGAAGCGTGCGACCAGGAGCTGCTCGTACGTTTGCGCGAACGCGCCGGCCACCGTAGCCCCGCTCCAGACCACTGCCATGGCGGCGACGGCCTTGACGCGGCTGAAGCGGTCCGCGACCACGGCGATGGGCACGCACAGGACGCCGACCGCCAGCGAGACGACCGAGACCAGCGCTCCCAGCCGCGCATCGCTCAAGCCCCAGTGTCCCTTGAGGACCGGGAACATCGACACCACGACCTGGCGGGCCATGTAGTCGAGCAGCATGAGCATGAAGCAGAGCGAGAAGACGTACCATGCATGGACGCGCGAGGCGCCCGCGCGCGTCTCCGGATCGCGAATCATTCGACCACCTCGGCGAGACCCCGCATCGCGGGGGCCGCGCGCCCTGCCAGCAGGAAGCGGGAGAGCGCCGGCATCAGCACCAGCGCACCGCCCATGTTCCAGACGAACATGAAGGTGAGCAGGATGCCCATGTCGGCCTGGAACTTGATGGGCGAGAAGACCCAGGTGACCACGCCACACGCCAGCGTGACACCGACCAGCGCCACCACCTTGCCGGTGAAGCGGAGCGAGATCCTGTGCGCTTCTTCGAGCGAGCGCCCTGCGCGTTGGTGCGCGAGCTGCACCGAGAGCAGGTACAGCGCGTAGTCCACGCCGATACCCACTCCCAGGGCGATGACCGGCAGCGTGGCCACCTTGACTCCGATCCCGAGGATCACCATCAGCGCCTCACAGAGTACCGACGTCATCGCGAGCGGCAGGATGGTCACCACCGTCGCGCGCCAGCTCCGGAAGGTGATCAAGCACAACGCGGCCACCGCCGCATAGACCCAGAGCATCATGGTCCGGCTTGCGGCGCCGACCACACGGTTGGTCGCGGCGTCGATACCCGCGTTGCCGGCAGCGAGCAGGAACTGCCGCTCGCCGTCGCTGTGGCGCCGGGAGAAGTCCTCGGCCACGCGGACCACGCGGTCCACCGTCTCGGCCTTGTGGTCGGTGAGCCAGGCGAGGACGGGCATCACCGAGCACTCGGTGTTGAACAGCTCCGGGTTCCGCGTGGTGGCCTGCTGAGCGGCGTAGTTCAGGATCTCCTGGTTGCGCGCGAGGGTCAGCCACTTGGGGTTGCCCTCGAACGACCCGGCCGTGATGACGCGCACGGCGTCGGCGAGCGAGTTGGTGGCCTGCACTCCGGGCGTCTGCTGGAGCGCCCACCCCAGGCGGTCCGCCTCGACCAGTGTGGCGCGGTCGAGGCAGCCTTCCTTGCGGGTCTTGACGATCACCGCGAAGACGTCGTTCGACAGCCCGTAGTGCGCGGTGACGAAGGCGTTGTCGCGGTTGTAGCGGGAAGAGCTGCGCAACTCCGGCGCGCCCTGCTCGAGGTCGCCGATCTGCAGCCCGCGGCTCACCTTCCACCCGACGAGCGCCATGGCCGCGGACAGGCCGACGATGGCGATGGCATGGCGCGGCTCCGTGACCCGGCCCAGCGACCGGAGTGCCCAGTTGGGCGGCCGGTCCGCGCTCTCGCTGCGCAGCGACCGCGCTGCAGCGGCCTGGCCTACTCCGGTGTACGAGAGCAGCACCGGCAGCAGCACGAGGTTGGTCACGATCAGCGCACCGACGCCGATGCTGGCACTGATCGCCAGTTGCTGGATCACCGGGATGTCGATGGTCACGAGGACGGCAAATCCCACCGCGTCGGCGAGCAGCGCCGTCAGCCCGGGAAGGAAGAGGCGGCGGAACGTGTACCGCGCCGCCACCAGCCGGTGCGTGCCGCGCGCGACGTCCTGCAGGATGCCGTTCATCTTCTGCGTGCCGTGCGAGACGCCGATGGCGAAGACGAGGAACGGCACCAGCACCGAGTAGGGGTCGAGCTCCATGCCGAGGACGGAGACGAGGCCCACCTGCCAGATGACGGCGACGGCAGAGCAGCCGACCACCAGGGCGGTGCTGCGCCAGCAACGGGTGTAGGCAAAGAGGATGGCTGCCGCGATGCCGGCGGCGATGGCGAAATAGCCTGCCACTTGCAGGATGCCCTCGAGCAGCTCGCCGGCCAGCTTGGCGAAGCCGATGATGTGCAGGCGGACCCCGTCTCGCCCCTCGAAGCGGGAGCGCAGCCGTTCCACCGAGCGCGACAGCGCGCGGTAGTCGAGGCGCTTGCCGGTGGCCGGCTCGCGGTCGAGCAGCGGCACGAACACATCGGTGGACTTCAGATCGCGCGCCACCAGGCTGCCGACGATTCCGGCACGCTGCACGTTCCGGCGCAGCGTCTCGATGGCGCGAGGTGTCCCGTCGTAGCTGTCCGGCATCACTGGACCGCCACGAAAGCCCTCCTCCGTCACCTCGTTCCAGCGCACGCCCGGGGACCAGAGCGATCGCACCCAGGCGCGGTCGGCGCCCGGCATGAGGAAGAGCTCTTCGCTGATCTGCCGCAGCGTCTCGAGGTAATGAGCGTCGTAGATGTCGCCCGCAGGGTTCTCGACGACGACGTGCAGCGTGTTGCCCAGCCCGCGCAACTCGGCTTTGTTCTCCAGGTAGTTGCGGATGTACGGATGGCGGGTAGGGATCATCCGCTCGAAGTCGGCGTTGAGCACGCTCTTCGAGACCGCGAAGAACGTCAGGGCGGCCGTCGCCGCGGCGACTACGGCGATGACGGGTCGCCGATGATTGAAGATCAGCCGCTCCAGCGGCACCCCGGAACGGTGGTCGAACGCGGCCGGGTTGCCGACGACGGGCATCGCGTCGAGATCGGGCCTGCCGGCAATCATCGCGGCAGCGTTTCGACGCGCGCGCCGAGCACGCCGGTCAGCGCCAGCGTGGATCCGTCCGACGCGACCGCGGAGGTCGGCAGCGGGCGCACTCCAGCAAGCGCCGAGAAGCTCTCGCCGTCGTTTCTGCTGAGCAGCACCTGCCCGGATGCGGAGACCAACAGGAGCCTGCCGTCGGGTGCCCGTGCGCCACCCGTGAGCGCGACCTCCAGGCCCGTGTCGACCGCCTGCCAGGTGGTCCCCTGATCGCGGCTGCGCAGGACATGGCCGCGCAGACCAAAGACCAGCACCGCGCGATCGCTGCCGGCCACCCCGAAGAAGCTTCCCGCGTACGGCGTCGGACGGCGCAGAAAGCGCCCCGTCGCCGGGTCCAGCCTGAGCACGAGACCCTGCTCGCCGGCGATCCACAGCGCACCAGCGACGCGCCGGACGGAGTAGAGGTGGAGCGCCTTGGGATTGTCGGTGCGGTCCAGCCACGGCGTCCAGGTCGCTCCTCCATCGACGGTGCGAAGGATGAGGTTGAAGGCGCCGACGGCGGTGCCGTTCCTCTCGTCGTCGAACCACACGTCCAGGAGCGGCTGGTCGGATCCGTTCCGCGCCAGGAAGGTCAGCTGCTCTCGCACGGCGCCGGGCAGGCCGTTCGCGCCCGCGGCGGCTTCGAGGAGTTTCTCGATGCCGCGTCCGTCGAGCTGCCGCGTCCAGCTGCGGCCGCCGTCGGTCGTCGCCAGCACCACGCCATCGTGTCCCACTGCCCAACCGCGCTGGCTGCTGGGGAAGGACAAGGCAGTGAGATCGCTGCTGACGGGCACCTCCGCCTGCGTCCAGGTCTTGCCCTTGTCGTCAGAGAACACCACGTGCCCGCGTTGGCCGGCGGCGACGATCCGCCCGCCGGCGAATACGGCGGCGTTGAGCAGCCGCCGCGCGGAGAGGGTGCTGGACGACGACGCCGCGTCGAGCGGATCGACGAACGCGTCGCCTGCCCGCGCCGGAGCCGCGAACGCGAGGGCCGCCAGGCGGAGCACGATGGGGACTGCGCGCCGCATCGTTCAGCGAACCCCGGCGGCGGCGAGCGCGTCGGGCGACCAGGCGCTCTCGCTCTTGCAGGCGCTCACCCGGATCCAGCCCGTGGCACCCGGCCAGACGTTGATGCCGTACGCGCCGGAGGTGAGGTCGTAGTGGACGTGGGTGTCCGCCGAAGGCGAGGGCGAGTCGTACTGCGGGGCCATCAGCGCGGTGCCCACGCGGAACAACTGTCCGCGCGCGTCGTACTCGTCGCTCATCAGGGCGACCCAGCTGTCCTCGTCCAGGTAGAAGGTCCGGCGGCTGTAGATGTGCCGCTTGCCGGGCTTCAGCTTCGCCTCCACCACCCAGACGCGGTGCTGCTCCCAGCGAACCTGGCTGGGCGAGAGGAAGTTCTGCTTCAGGAGCTGGGCAGGCGTCGCCTGGTAGACGGCGCGCCAGTCGTTGTACGGCACGTAGATTTCGCGCTTGCCCACCAGGGTGAAGTCGAAGCGGTCCATGGCGCCGTTGAAGAGGTAGACCTCGTCGAAAGTCGAGGAGCCGGCGGTGGCCGGGTTCGGCGTGTCATAAGCGAGGTCGGGCGCGAGCTTCACCCGGCGCTGGCCGGGGAGGTACTGGTAGGCGCGCCGTCCCTTCTGGGCGTAATCGATCGGATCGATGAACAGCACCGCCTCGCCGGCACGCCGGGGCGGCCCTTCGTACGAGAGGCGCACGCGCAGGTAGACGTTGCGATCGGCGGTCGAGTGCTCCTGCCAGTAGGGCGCCTGCAACCAGCCTTCGACGGCGCTGGACAGGTAGGCGTGGCCGCCCGGCTCGACGATGTACGCCGAGTACTTCAGCTGGGTGCAGGCCGGTTGGTAGTGGACCAGGTGGTTCCACATCGCTTCGGACCCGTTGTGCGGGACGGGGAAGGGGATCGCCGCCGAGGCGTTCACCAGCGAGAGGCCATCGTCCATGGTGTCGGCCGTGCGGGCGACGACGCTCGTCCGGTCGAGCGCAGCCTTGGGTAGGGCCACCGTCCGGTGGGTGGTGAAGACGTCGAGGCGATAGCCAGGGTACTTGCGCAGCATCGCCTTCGAGCCCTCGCTGAGCTTGCCCTCGTATTGCGCGAGGTTGTTCCCGTCGATGGAGAAGAGCGGCTTTTCGGCCGCGAAGGGATCGATGCGCGATCCGCTGCCGGCCACGTACCCGGCCGGCGCCTCCTTCAGGCCGCCCGTGTACTCGGGGATTGAACCGTCGCCGTTGCCGGCCTTCTCCGCACCCACTGCGGTCAAGGTCGTGCCGAGTTGCTTCGCTTCCTCGGCGGTCAGCTTGGCGTTCGCGCCGTACGAGAAGAACAGCGCCAGGGCGGCGCCGGACGACATCATGCGCTTCATGCTTTTCTCCGATCGATCCTAGAAGGTGGCCTTGGCCGTGAAGACGACGCTCTCGCGGTTCTTGAGCAGCGCCAACAGGCCGTTGCTCGAGGTCACGGTCGTGCCGTTGTCGAGCGTGTTCCCGAAGAAACCGACGTACTTGAGGTCGAGCCGCAGCGTGCTGCGGATGTCCGCGGCGATGCCCGCCGAGTAGGTTCCGCTGCCGGCGTTGCCGCCGAGCGTGACCGGGGAGTTGCCCCAGTAGGTGAGCGAACCGTTCAGCGGCATCAGCAGATCGACGCCGGAGAAGACCTGGTACCAGGTGGGCGTGAAGCTGGCGCCGACGCCTGCAGTGTTGTCGGTGGCGCAGCCGTCGTTCTTGTTCTTGGCCAGCCCGGCGCCCTTGAGCTGCGCGTCGCTGCGGCAGACGCCGTACCCCATGCCGAAGAACATGTCCTGGTTCTCGCGCACCGTGACCAGCCGGTTGTAGGTCGCCTCGAGGTTCCAGCTGGCGATGGACCACAGCCAGGACGGCGGGAGCGTGCCGATCGCGTTGGCGACCAGGTGAAGGGTGTCGCCGCGCGCCTGGTAGGAATTGCTGTTCAACTTCGGGAGCCCGTGCGGGAACAGGACCGGCGCCAGCGCCGCCGCCGGAGGCGTCGTCAAGCCCAACGGCTGCGCGGCGAGCGGAGTGTTGTGCCGATAGGCGGCTTCGATCGCGGTGCTGACGCTCCCGATCGGTCGCGCGTAGGAGAGGCCGAGGAGCTCTGCGTTCTCGCCGTAGAACTGCTGGTATTGGAACGGCGAGTTCAGGGCGGGGCTCATCGGTCCCTGGCCGCCGGGGTTCGGCACGAGCAGGACGGCCGCCAGCTTGTCGGTATAGCGGCGGTAGTACACGCCGGCGGTGCCTTCGACGAACCCGGGGGTGTAGCGCAGCGAGGCGCCCCAGTCGTGCTTGCGCGAGTCGTTCGATCCGCCGTTCTTGAAGAAGAAGTTGGTGTTGCCGAGCCTCGCGAACTGCCCGTAGGGGCCGTTGAAGGCGAAGTCGGCGGGGCCGGCGAACGTCCCCGCCTCGGGATAGAGATAGGACTGCCATTCGAGGAAATACTGGGCGGCGAAGGCGAGCGAAGGCGTCAGCTGCGCGTTGGCCGAAAGCTGCGCGAGCGGGCGATACAGCTCTTTGATCTCCGTGCCCGGGGTGGCGAAGGCCTTGATCAGGTCGAGCGGCACCTGGGAGTAGGCCACGCCATGGATGGCACCGCCCAGCAGCAACGACTCCCCCCAGTAGATCGAATGGCGGCCGGCCTTGACGGTGACCGGCATCGGGCCGACGTCGAATCGCGCCCAGCCGAAGGCGTCGAGGATCTCTCCCCAGGGCCCGCGGTAGCGATCGAGCGCGTAGGGGCTCAGGGTGCTGCCGTCCGCGCCGTAACCCGAGGGGATGTTGAGCGCCGCCAGCGAGGGCGCGATGTTCACCGTGTGGTCGCGGTAGGCGAAGTCGTACCAACCGGCGAAGCTCACGCGCGCGCCGACCTGCGAGGCGTACGACGCGTCGAACTCCGAGAGCAGGTCCACGCGCGAGGTGCTGATCTTTCCCTTGCCGAAGCTGTACTCGCCGGCGGTGAACGCCGGATTGGCGCCGAGGACGGGATCCGGCGCTGTGGTGCGCATGCCCAGGTTGCCGCGCAGGGTGTTGTCCCAGCGGACCTTGAAGTCGCCGTTGCCGAACTCCGTGTCGAAGGCGGCGGCGGGGCGGGAAAGGAAAAGCAGTGCGGCCAACGCGGCGAAGTATCGATTCAAGAAGTCACCTGGTTCCGAAGCGGGCGGGGAGCATCCATGGCCAGCCAGGAGCAAGGGCCGTTCCAAATCGCAAGCGGTCACATTTCCGTGTGTGCTCGTCGCGGCGCGTGTTGCGCAAATGCAACGCTTTGGCCCGTCGTCAGCGGCGATCCCGCAATGGGCAGACACGACGAGGCGCAATTGCGTCGCGTTGCACGAATGCAACACAGGTCGCTGGCGGAGCGAGCCTCCGTCAACGGCGGCGAAGCCCGCTGCGCGAACCGTTGCGATAGAGCGTGGACGGGTTCACGCCTGCGGCCCGCGCCGCCCGCCGGAGATCGCCGCGGGCATATTCCAGCATCCGCGCCGCGTATTCCCGACGGAATCCCTCCAGGGCCAGCTTGTACGGCTGCGGCTGGAAGGAATCCTTGGCGGGGTGCAATTGCGCGTTGCGGATGCGCGCGGGCAGGTGCTCGAGCCCGATCGACGCGTCCTGGGTGGTGACGTAGGCCGCCTCGAGCGTGTTGGCCAATTCCCGCACGTTCCCCGGCCAGCGGTAACCGACCAGCGCGCCCAGGGCCGCTTGCGTCAGGTGCTTGCGCCCGAGCCGGTGCTTCGCCTGGAGCGCGTCGAGGTAGTGCTGCACGAGCAGGGGGATGTCGTCGGCCCGCTCGCGCAGCGGCGGCAGCTCGATGCGCAGCACGTTGATGCGGAAGAACAGATCGTGGCGGAACCGGCCCGCCTCGACCTCTTTCTCCAGATCCCGGTTGGTGGCGCAGATGACGCGGGCGTTGGTGCGGAGGGGCTCGGTGCCGCCCAGCCGGGTCACCTTGCCATCCTCGAGCACGCGCATGAGCTTGACCTGGAATTCCAGCGAGGTATCCCCGATCTCGTCGAGCATCAGCACGCCGCCCTCGGCTGCCTCGAAGTAGCCCTTGGTGCGCCGATCGGCGCCGGTATACGCCCCCCGCTCGGCGCCGAAGAGGGTGGATTCCAGGAGCGGGCCGGGCAACGCCGCGCAGTTCAGGGCCAGGAACGGATGGCGCACGCGATCGCTCCGCGCGTGGATGGCGCGCGCCACCAACTCCTTGCCGGTGCCGGACTCGCCCACCACCAGGACGGATGCGTTGACGCGCGCGGCGCGGTCGATGAAGGTGAAGACCGCGTCCATTCCCGGAGCCGATCCGACGATGCGTGGATCGGCGGTGCGCTGCAAGGTGCTCTCGCCGTCGGTCATGATGGCGAAGAGATCGGGGGCCAGTTGCAGCCCGATCCAGTGCACGCGCGCTTCGTCTTGCAGGAAGGTGCGCTGGAAGCGTTCGACGCGGATGTCGAAGCGCTGGCCCTCGTCGACCAGGCGCTTCATCGTCTCCGCCAGGCCATGTCGCTCGAACACCGGAGCAAAGAGCTGATCGACGCGATGGCCGACGAATTTCGAGTGGCCGATCCCGGAGTTGACCTCTTGCTGCTTGTTGACCTCGACGATGGTCATCGAACGATCGATGACGATGACCCCGAAAGGGCAGCGCTCGAGGAACGCGAGCGCCGCGTGTTGCACCAATGCATCGCGCTTGCTTCCGTGCATCGAGACAACCCCTTGACGACAGGGACATGTCTAGCTGGTGTGTCGCATTGGTGCAATGCGCGACCCGGCGCGCGGCCGAGTCGCCCGTCGAATCGCCTGGTTGGAACGGGATTTGCTGTGACCTGGCGCCGTGATGGCTACGGAGACAGGGAAGGGGATGGACGCCGCGGCTGCGCCGGCCATCGTCCGGCGCAGCGTGCTCGACAGCTCGATCAAGTTCGACCAGCTGACCGGCGGCATCGGCGCGCAGCTCCTCAACGTGAACCTCGCCGATGCGTCGCGCGACGGCGATCTGGCGGCCGCCATCTACGCGCTGCTGCTCGAGCACAAGGTGCTCTTCCTGCGCGACCAGCAGATCACGCGTCAGGAGCACGTCGCCTTCGCCTCGCGCTTCGGCAGGCTCGAGGAGCATCCGATGGCGCCGAGCCACCCGGACGCGCCGGGCCTGGTGCAGATCTACAAGACGCCGGACAAGCCGGCCGATCGCTATGAGAACGCCTGGCACTGCGACGGCAGCTGGCGCCAAACCCCCGCGATGGGCTGCGTGCTTCGCTGCGTGGAATGCCCCCCCGCCGGCGGAGACACCATCTGGGCGAACATGGCGCTCGCCCACTCCAAGCTACCCGAGCACGTCAAGACGCTCATCGCCGGCCTCCGGGCGAACCACAGCTTCCAGTCTTCCTTCGGCGCCGCGATGCCGATGGAGAAGCGCCTTCTGCTCAAGGCGCAGCTTCCGGACGTGGAGCATCCGGTGGTCCGCACCCATCCGGAAACCTTCGAGAAGGTGCTCTTCGTCAACGCGTTCACCACGCACCTCACCAACTTCCACACGCCCGCCAACGTCCGCGTCGGCCAGGACGCCAACCCCGGCGCCGGCGACCTGCTCCGATATCTCGTGTCCCAGGCGTTCGTGCCGGAGTACCAGGTGCGATGGCGCTGGAAGCCGGACAGCGTAGCCATCTGGGACAACCGCTCGACGCAGCACTACGCCGTCATGGATTACCCGCCCTGCCACCGGAAGATGGAGCGGGCGGGCATCGTCGGCGACAAGCCCTACTAAGGAGCAAGCATGAACTTCAGCGACGGGTCGCTGTGGCCGGAGAACCAGCAGAAGCTCGTGATCACCGCCGCGCCCTACGCGCCGGAATGGATGCCCTCCGACTTTCCCGAGGACATCCCGGTGTCGATGGAGGAGCAGATCCAGAAGGCCGTGGACTGCTACAACGCCGGCGCCACCGTGCTGCACGTGCACGTGCGCGAGGACGACGGCAAGGGCTCCAAGCGGCTCTCGCGGTTCAACGAGATGCTCGCCGGCATCCGCGCCCGCGTGCCCGAGCTGATCCTGCAAGTCGGCGGCTCGATCTCGTTCGCGCCGGAAAGCGACGGCCAGGCCGCGAAGTGGCTCTCGGACGACACGCGCCACAAGCTGGCCGAGCTCGAGCCCGCGCCCGATCAGGTCACGGTCGCGGTCAGCACCGTGCAGATGAACTTCCTCGAGCAGATGTGCCCCGCCGACTACAAGGGCACCTCGTTCGAGAATCCCGCCATCTACCGCGCCTACCAGGAGATGGTGGTCCCCGCCGGCCCCGGCTGGGTGGAGGAGCATGTCCGCCGCCTGTCGGCTCGCGGGGTCCAGAGCCATTTCCAGCTCTGCAACATCACCCACCTCGAGACGCTCGAGCGGATGATGCGGCGGGGCGCCTGCAACGTCCCGCTGATCCTCACCTGGGTGGCCATCGGCGGCGGC
Source organism: Myxococcales bacterium (assembly GCA_035655715.1). Taxonomy (GTDB): domain Bacteria; phylum Myxococcota; class Myxococcia; order Myxococcales; family 40CM-4-68-19; genus 40CM-4-68-19. The sequence goes on from DASRTX010000420.1 coordinate 18,237, forward strand.
TTCGACGCGCCCAACCTCTACAACCTCGCCAACTTCGTGCGCGCCTGCCCCGACGGGTCGGTGCTGACGCTCGAGAGCTCGATGCTCAACGTGCTGCCCATCAACATGATGGCCATCGCCATGGGCCTGCACGTGCGCTGCGGCAACGAGGACAACATCTGGACCCAGCGGCGCGAGCGGAAGATGGGCAGCGTCGCCCAGATCGAGCAGCTGGTGCGGATGTCCCGCGAGTTCGGCCGCGAGATCGCCAGCTGCGCCGAGGCGCGCGCCATCTACAGGATCGGCACCTTCTACAAGGACGCCGACCAGACGCTGGCCGCGAACGGCTTTGCGCCCAACCGGAAGGCCGCGCAGGTCGTCCTGGGCCAGGCCGCTTGATCGAATCGGGAAAGGATTCCAAGTGGCAAAGGTAGTCCGGTTTCACGAGACCGGCGGACCCGAGGTGTTGCGGCTGGAAGAGGTCCAGGTCGGAAGCCCCGGCCCGGGACAGGTGCGGCTCCGCCACCTCGCGGTGGGCCTGAACTTCGCCGACACGTATTTCCGCAACGGGACCTACCGCATCCCACTGCCCGCTGGCATGGGCGTCGAGGCCGCCGGCGTGGTCGAGGCGGTCGGTCCGGGCGTCACCGAGGTCAACATCGGCGACGAGGTCACGTACACCGGCTTTCTCAACACGCTCGGCGCCTACAGCACCGAGCGGCTGATTCCGGCGGCGCCGCTGATCAAGTTGCCGCGAGGCATCGGCCACCAGACCGCGGCGGCAATGACCATGCGCGGCTTGACCGCGGCCTATCTGCTGCGGCGCATCCATCCTTTCAAGGCGGGCGATACGCTCCTGTTGCATGCCGCCGCCGGCGGGGTGGGGCTCATCGTCAGCCAGTGGGCGAAGCTCCTCAGGGTCACCGTCATCGGGACCGTTTCCACCGAAGAGAAGGCGGCGCTGGCCCGTTCCCACGGCTGCGACCACGTCATCGACTACACCCGGGAAGACGTGGCGAAGCGCGTGCGCGAGATCACTGGCGGCACCGGCGTCCCCGTGGTCTTCGACGGGGTGGGGCGGGCCACCTTCACCGCATCCCTCGATTCGCTGAAACGGCGCGGCTTGATGGTCTGTTTCGGGACGGCTTCCGGCGCCATCCCGGCCTTCGACCCCCAGCTCCTGGCGATGAAGGGCTCGCTCTTCTTGACGCGGCCGGCGCTCGCCGACTACATCGCCGACCCCGCGGAAAAAGCCGCGCTCGCGGGGGAAGTGTTCGGGCACGTCGCCGCAGGCCGGATCCGGATCGAAATCAACCAGCGATATGCGCTGCAAGACGCGGCACAGGCGCACCGGGATCTGGAGTCGCGCAAGACGACGGGATCTTCGGTCTTCGTCATCTGAAACATGACGCCGGCCATCCTGATCGTTCCGGGTCTACGCGACCACGTCGAAGATCACTGGCAGACCTTGCTGGCGGCGAAGATTCCCGGCGCCTCCACGGTACCTCCGCTGCAAGAGGACAAGCTGTCGCGCGCGGCGCGCGTGGCCGCGTTGGACGCCGCCTTCGCCCGGCTGAGCGGTCCGGTGGTGCTGGTGGCCCACAGCGCCGGAGTGCTGACCGCGGTCCACTGGGCCCAAAGCCATGGCCGACAGGTCCACGGAGCGCTCCTGGCAGCGCCGGCGGATCTGGAAAGTCCGCTGCCGGCGGGTTATCCGGCGCCGGAAGCGCTTCGCCTCAACGGCTGGTTGCCGGTTCCGCGCAGCAAGCTTCCCTTTCCTGCCATCGTCGCGGCGAGCACCAACGATCCGCTCGCGCGGTTCGAGCGCGTCCAGCAATACGCGCACGACTGGGGTGCATGGCTCCTCAACGTGGGCGCGGTCGGGCACCTCAACCCGGCGGCCGGATTCGGCGAGTGGCCCCGCGCGGAGTCGCTCATCCAGGAACTGTCCGAGGCCTGATGGCGACCACCCTCGTCGAGTTGTTCCTCGCGGGGGCCCGCGAGGATCCCGGGCGGCCCTTCCTGCTCTTCGAGGGCACGACCCATTCGCGGGGAGAGATTGCCGACGCCGTCCTGCGCGCCGCCGGCTGGTTCCGCCGCGCCCGCTTCGCAGCCGGCGATCGCGTCGCCGTCATGCTCCCCAACGAGCCCGAGTTCCTCGTCGCCTGGTTCGCGGCGAGCCTGGCCGGCGCCGTGGTGGTGCCCCTCGATCCCGGGCTGGGCAGCGAAGAGCTGGCCGACCGGCTCGCGGAGTCGCGCCCGAAGGCCTTGATCGCGCGGCCGCCGGCGTTGTCCGCCATCCTCGCGTTGGGCGAGCGCTGCCCCGCGTTGCAATTGATCGTCGTAGGGGAAGCGCCGATGGGCACGACGCCCTGGTCGGACTTGCTGGCAGGACGCCCCGCGAAGCTGGTGCCGCCGCCGCCCGACGCGCCGATGCAGATCATCTACACCGGTGGAAGCAGCTGGCGCGCTCGTGGCGTGCCGTGGCGTCACGACTTCCTTCCGGCGGGCGGCCTGGGTCTTTCGAAGCTGCTCGGCATCTGCGGCAACGATCGGTTGATGATCGTCCTGCCGCTCTTCGGCGCGTACGCGCAGCTCTCGGTCGCGGTGGCCGTCGCGAGCGGCGCCTCCATCCTGCTGGAACGCCGCTTCGCGGCCGGAACCTTCTGGAACAGCGCGCGAAAGGGCGGCGCTACCCAGGTGAGCCTCTCCGGGCTTCTGCTCTCCGAGCTGCACTCGAACCCGCCGCGCAAGGCGGACCGCGACCACCGCCTGCGACTCGTGCTCAGCATCGCCACTCCCAAGGATCTGCACGAGGCGGTGGAGAACCGCTTCGGCGTCTGCGTGGTCGAGGCATTCGGATTGACCGAGGCGGGCCTTCTGGCGGTGAACCCCGTCGAGCGAGGCCGGCGCAAGCTCGGCACCGTCGGCCTGCCGGTGCCCTGGCGCGAGGTCGCGGTTCTCGACGAGCGGCTGCGGCGCCGCGCGCCCGGCGTGATCGGAGAGATCTGCGTCCGGTCCGGGACGGGCTGGCTGCGATCGGGCGATCTGGGCCTGAGCGACGAAGAGGGCTTCATCACCTTCGTGGACCGGAGGGAAGATGTCCTGCGGCGCGCGAAGAAGACCTTCTCGACGCGGCCGATCGAGAACGCCTTGCTCCGCCATCCCGCGGTCGCCGACGCCGCCGTGATCGCCATGCGGCACGGCCGGAGCGACGAGCCGCTGGCGGTCGTGGTGCTCCGCGGGCCGGTGCGCTTCGAGGAGCTGACCTCCTTCTGCAGGGAATGGCTGGACGGCCACCCGATCCCGGCGTGCTTCAAGGCGGTGGAGCGGATCCCCAAGACGCCGTCAGGCCGGATCCGCAAGGGCGAGCTGCGGGCGCTGCCTGGATTGTTCGACCACCTTCATCGCGTCGAGTGAACGAGGAGAAGACATGCACGGGTTGATGATGGACGTACCGCTGACGCTGCGCCCCCTCTTCGAACGCGCGGGCAGGCTGTTCGGAAGCCGCGCGATCGCCTGGAGGCGGCCCGACCGCAGCGTGGCGCGCCACACCTACGCGCAGTTCCACGCGCGGACGCAGCAGCTCGCCAACGCTCTGTCGCGGCTCGGGCTCGCGCGCGGCGATCGCGTGGCGACCCTGGCCTGGAATCACGGCCGGCACCTCGAGGCATACTTCGCCGTCCCCCTCGCCGGATTCGTCCTGCACACCATCAATCCGCGCCTCTCGCCCCAGGACCTGGCTTTCATCTTCAACGACGCGGGCGATCGCGCGCTGATCGTCGACGAGGCGCTGCTTCCGGTGCTGGAGAAGTTCCGCTCGCAGATCGATCTCCGCCACGTCATCGCCTGGTCGGAGGGCGCTTCCGTTCCCGCGGGAACGACGGACTACGAGGAGCTGATCGCCGACGAGCCGGCCCGGTTCACGCCAGGCCCCATCGACGAAGAGCAGGCGGCGGGCCTTTGCTACACTTCGGGCACCACGGGCCGGCCCAAGGGCGTGGTCTATTCGCACCGGGCGTTGGTGCTGCACTCGCTGGTCTCTTCGATGCCCGACATGTTCGCGCTCGGCCAGCGCGACGTGGTGATGCCGGTGGTTCCCATGTTCCACGTCAACGCCTGGGGGCTGCCGTACACGGCGGTGGCGGTGGGCGCCAGCCTCGTTTTCCCTGGATCGCACCTCGATCCCGTCAGCCTGCTCGACCTCGCGCAGGGCGAAGGCGTCACCTTCACCGCAGGCGTGCCGACGGTGTGGAACGGCATCCTGGAAACCCTCGATCGCGACCCCCGCCGCTGGGACCTGAAAGCGCTGAAGACGCTGGTGGTGGGCGGCTCGGCGATGCCGCAGGCGTCGATCGAAGGATTCGAGAAGCGCCACGGGCTCGACGTGGTGCACGCCTGGGGGATGACCGAGTTGACGCCGCTGGGGACGATTTCGCGGCTCAAGCCGCACCTCGACGGCGCTCCGGACGCGGAGCGCTTCCGGCTGCGCGCGACCCAGGGCCTGCCGGCGCCCCTGGTCGAAGTGCGGGCGATGACGGAGACCGGAGAGACGCCCAACGACGGACGCGCCATGGGAGAACTGCAAGTCCGCGGCCCGTGGGTCGCGCGCGCGTACCTGAACCAGGCGACCACGCCCGACAAGTTCACCGCCGACGGCTGGTTCCGGACCGGCGACGTGGTCACCATCGATCCCGAGGGATACGTGCGCATCGCCGATCGAGCCAAGGACCTGATCAAGTCGGGCGGCGAATGGATCAGCTCGGTCGACCTGGAAAACGCGTTGATGGCCCATCCAGCCGTCCGCGAAGCGGCAGTGGTCGCGGCGCCACACCCGAAGTGGGACGAGCGGCCCGTCGCCTGCGTCGTGCTGAAAGAAGGAGCGGCGGCAAGCGAAGGCGAGCTGCGCGATCACCTCGCCGGGCAGTTCGCCAGGTTCTGGCTGCCGGACCGTTTCCTGTTCCTCGATGCGATCCCACGCACCACGGTCGGCAAGCTGAACAAGGTCAAGCTGCGCGAGCAGGTGGCCGCGCTGCCGCAGGCGGCCGTTCCGCCAGGCTAGCGGCCCATCGAGGGGAAAGCCCTCGCAGCCTCGGCGCTCGTCGAAACGGGTTGACAAGCCAGTTAGCAGTTGCTAACTACGCCTCTCGTGAGCGCCTTGCCCTTCTACGTCGAGCTGACCGATCCTCCCTCGAAACAGGAGTTGCTCAAGGCGGCCCTGAAGCTCTTCGCGCGCGACGGGGTCCGCGAGTCGAGCATCCGCGCCGTCTCGCAGGAGGCCGGGTTCACCAACACGGTCCTCTTCAAGTACTTCGAGGGCAAGGACGCGCTGGCGCTGCACTTGTTCGAGCGCTGCTACCTGCGCCTGGCGCGCGAGGCGCTGGCCGCGACCACCGGCGAGGGTACGTTTCGCGATCGGCTGGCGCGGCTCATCGCCGGCATCCTGGCGCTCGTCGACGAGGCGCCCGATGCCGTGCTCTTCGTGAACGAGGAGCTTCGAAGGTTCTGGCCGCGGGTCTCGGCGGCGACACGACGTCACTCGCTCATCGGCATCACCCTGAAGTTCTTCGACGAAGGCGGCATGACGAAGGGGGTCGACCAGAAGCTGCTGGTCGCGGCCTTCTGGGGTCTCCTCGGGCAGTTCGCGCGCATGCACGCGTTCGGGGAGTGGAAAGGCCTGGCCGTGGACGCCGCTCCACAACTCGAAACCCTCGTTTTCAGGATGCTCGAGTCGTGACACGTTTTTGGCCTTTGTGAGTGAGCAAATGCTAACTGATCTGTTCGTCTTGGGAGCATCGGGCTTCGTCGGGGGCGCCACCGTGGACGCAGCGTTGCAGGCGGGCCTCGCCGTCGGTGCGTGGGCGCGCACCGATGCGCAGGCGGAGTCCCTGCGGCGGCGCGGCGTGCAGGTGGCGGCCCCACCGCAGATTCCGCCCACGAAGGTGGTCATCGATCTGATCCAGCCAAAGCTGCCGGCCCGGTTGAGCGAGGCGGCGCTCGCCCGGGCGGCGCGATACCGGGTCGACGTCACGCGCTCGGTGCTGCCAGCGCTGCCGCGAGACGCCTTGCTCTTCTCGGTCAGCGGCACCGACGACTTCGAGGGTGGCACCGTCAGCCACGGTTCCCGGTTCACCACGCGACCCTCCGGCTTCGCGCTCATCGGCTCGCGAGTGCGCCGCGAGTTGGTCGCGGCCGGGGTTTTCTTCGCGTCGCTGCACCTCGGCACGGTGTACGGGCCCGGCAAGGCATTCGCTTCGACGCTGTTCCCGCGCCTGGCAAAGGGGCGGCTTCCCATCATCGGCGACGGAGCGAATCGGCTGCCGCTGATTCACGTCGAGGACGCGGCGCGCGCGATGGTCCACCTCGCCACGCTCGACCACGCGCGGCTGCGCACGCACCCCTGGATCGTCACCGACGGCACCATCACGACGCAGCGCATGTTGCTGGAGCTCGGAGCGCGGCTTCTGGGCGGGCCGACTCCGCGATCGGTGCCGCGCTGGCTTGCCTCGATGCTCGCCGGCTCGGTGGCCGCGGCCGCCCTCGCGCGCGACGTGCCGACCGATCCTTCGGCACTGTTCTCGACGGGGTTCACTCTCCGCTACCCCTCCATCGCCACCGGACTGCCGGCCAGCCTGGCGCGCCTGGAGGTCGCATGAAACGCGCCATCCTGACGTTGCTCGCGGTCGGCGCCTTCATCGTCGAGAACAGCTTCGACTTCGTCGGCTCGGTCCCTTACTTCCGCCGGCTCAATGGGGGTCTCGGCATCCTCGACATGCTCCCATTGCCCGATCCGGAGCGGGTTCACCGCGCGCTTGCGCTGCTCGGTTCCGACGGCCGCCGCCACTATGCGGTGCTGCTCTTCACCTTCGACGTGCTCTTCCCGCTCACGGTGGCGTTGTTCTTTCGCGCGTGGCTGGGCCGGCGGCTGCGCTGGCTGCCGTGGGTCACGCTCGCGCTCGACTACGCCGAGAACGCCGCTTGCGCCGTGCTGGTGGCGTCGTTTCCAAACGAGAGCGCGGCGGTCGCTTCGCTGCAGGGCGTGCTGACCGGGGTCAAGTTCGCCGGGTATGCGGCGTGCATCGTGGCGGTGCTCGCGGTGGCCGCGCATTCCGCGATCCGGACGATCCGGAAGCGCCGCTTGCAGACGCTTCCCTGAACCAGGTCAGCGCCACCAGGGGTCCACGGGCTGCGGCCGATCGGGCTCGACCAGCTCGCCCGGTCTCGGCAGGACGATGGTGGCGCCGAGCTCCCGCGCTGCGGCCAATGCTTCCTCCGGCGGCGCGTTCCAGGCGTGGAAGGCGAGGTTGAACGTGCCCCAGTGCACCGGCAGCAGCACCTTGCCGCCCAGGTCGAGGTGCGCCTGCACCGCCTCCGCCGGCGACATGTGGATCTGCTGCCAGGTCGGATCGCAGGCGCCGATCTTGATCAAGGTCAGGTCGAAGGGCCCGTGCTGCGCGGCGATCTGCTTGAAGCCGTCGAAGTAGCCGCTGTCCCCGGAAAAGAAGAAACGATGCCGCGGGCCCCGCACCACCCACGACGACCAGAGCATCCGGTCTCCGCGCAACGGGTTCCGGCCCGAGTAGTGGCGCGCCGGCGTCGCGGTGATGAGAAGGACTCCGATGCGCGTCGACTCGCCCCAATCCAATTCGCTGATCCGGCCGGTGGGGATCCCCCACCTCTCGAGGTGAGCGCCCACGCCGAGCGGAACCACGAAGTACGCGCCACGCGCGGCGAGGGCGGTCACCGTGGCCATGTCCAGGTGGTCGTAGTGATCGTGCGAGATGACCACGGCGTCGATGGGCGGCAGGTCCGCCAGCGCCAGGGGCGGCGGGTGGAAGCGCCGCGGACCCACCAACGTCGACGGCGAGCAGCGCTCGCTCCAGATCGGATCGGTGAGCACGCGACGCCCGTCGATCTCGATCAACGCGGACGCGTGCCCGATCCAGGTCGCGCGCAGCCCTGACGCGGGGAGCTGCGCGTAGTCGGCGGCCGAGCGCACGGCCACCGGCACGGCACGCTTTGGTACGCGCTCCTCGTTGCCGAGGAGCTGGTGCCGGACCATCTGCCAGAATGTGCCCGGCTCGAGCTTTTCGGTGGGCACCGGGTTCACGAATCGGCCGTCGCGAAACCGGGGCGACCTGAGAGCTCGCTGGAGGCGCGTCCCCTCGAGTATGCCGCCGAACGACGCGAACCAGCTGGAGGTCGCGCCCGCCATGATCACCGCTCCGAGGGCGACGACGCCGACGGCGACGAGGACCACGCGCCGCTTTCGGGAAGTCGAAGCCATCCCCGGCACAGTACACCCTGGCCCGACCGTCGAATCGATGGGCGTCCCCTTCGGGTACAACGATGGGCGATGCCTGATCCGCGGCCCTTCCGTAGCGCATCGCAGGTGACGTTGAGGACGGTGTTCACCGTCGGCTTCGGCGTTCTGGCCATCGCGGCGCTGGTCCTGTTCGTGCTGAAGACACAGGTGGCGCTGATGTTGACCCTGGTCGCCGGCATGATCGCGGTCGCCCTGAACCATGCCGTCGAGGCATTGACCGGGCGCGGCCTGCGGCGGCGACTGGCAGTGCCATCGGTGATCGCCGCCATGCTGGGGCTGGTCGCGGGATTCTGCCTGATCCTCATCCCGCCCGTGGTCGCCCAGGCGAAGGCGTTCGTCGCCGCGGCTCCGGGCCTCTGGCAGAAGCTCCAGCATACCCGCTTGTTCCTCGCGCTCGACGCCCGCTTCGGTCTCAGCCAGCAACTGCAGCAGGCGACGTCCGACGCAGCCGGGGCGGTGGCACCGGTGCTCGGCGCCATCGGCGGCGTGCTCAGCGCCGTCGCCGCATTGGTGACGCTGCTCCTGCTCAGCATCTTCATGCTCATCTTCGGACGCGATCTGCTCGCCGCCCTGCTGGCCGAAACGTCGGAGCGCAACCGCACCGCCTACGACCGGGTCGTCGAGAAGATCTACGTCTCGGTGGGCGGCTACGTCGGCGGACTGGTCGCCGTCTGTTCCATCAACGCCACCTTGACCACCGCGTTCCTGGCCGTCACCGGGATGCCGTTCTTCCTTCCGCTGGGAATCCTGAGCGGCGCTTCCAGCTCGATTCCCTACGCCGGTCCGCTGGTGGCCGGCGTCACCATCACGCTTCTGGCGCTGAGCACCGGCGGGCCGGTCAAGGCGGTGATCACCGGCCTCTACTTCATCCTCTACGGGCAGCTGGAAGGAAGCGTGCTCAGCCCGCTGATCTTCCGCCGCACGGTCCACATCAACCCGCTGGTCACCACCCTGGCCATCCTCTTCATGGGAGAGCTGCTCGGTCTGCCGGGCGCGATCATCGCCGTCCCGGTCGCGGCCACCGCGCAGATCCTGGTGCGCGAGATCCTCTCGGCACGCAGGGAGCGCGAGGCCGCCTCCCGCGCAGCGGAGGAATGACCCACATGGACGATTCCGGAATCCGCGCCTCGCAGCTGATTTTCGTGGTCCTGCTGCTGATCGTCGTCGCCTTCGGCGCGCTGGCCCGACGCCTGCGCACGCCGTATCCGATCGTGCTGGTCATCGCCGGGCTGCTGGTGAGCCTGGTCCCGGGCATCCCGCGCCCATCCCTGGATCCCGATGTCATCTTCTTCGTCATCCTGCCGCCGTTGCTCTATGGCGCGGCCTGGAACACCTCGTGGCAGCAGTTCCGGTACAACCTCGTCAGCATCGCGTCGCTCGCGTTCGGCCTGGTGGGGTTCACCGTCGCGGGCGTCGCCATCGTAGCGAGGTGGATCGCGCCAGGCTTCGACTGGCGCTCCGGGTTCGTCCTCGGCGCGGTGGCGTCGACGACCGATGCGATCGCCGCGACCACGATTGCCAGGACCATGGGGCTGCCGCGACGGATCGTCGACGTGCTCGAGGGCGAGAGCCTGATCAACGACGCGAGCGGCCTGCTCGCCCTGGAGCTTGGCGTCCTGCTCATTTCCCTGGGCCAGCTGCCGACGGCGAGCTTCACCTTCTTCCGGCTCCTCTGGCTGATCGCCGGCGGCCTCGCGGTGGGCCTGATGTTCGGCGTGCTGGTCGCCTGGCTCGAGCGGAGCATCGACGACGGTCCCATCGAGATCGCCATCAGCATCCTCGTTCCCTACGCCGCCTACCTCATCGCCGGCGCGCTCGACGCCTCGGGCGTCCTGGCGGTGGTCGCTGCCGGCCTCTACCTGAACCCGAGGAGCGCACACTTCTTGTCGCCCACCGTGCGTCTTCAACTAAACGCGGTCTGGAGCGCGCTCACCTTCGTGCTCAACGGCCTGGTCTTCGCGCTGATCGGACTGCAGTTGCCCACGGTGGTCGCGGGAATCCGTGGCACCAGCCTCGGAGCGATGCTGGTCGCGGGTGCGCTGTTCAGCGCGCTGATCATCGCGCTCCGGCTGGTCTGGGTCTTCCCGGGCGCACGGCTGTCCTACTTCATCCGCCGGCGGCTGCTTCACCAGCACGAGCAGATCCCGCCTGCGCGCCACCTGGTGGTTGTCGGCTGGGCCGGGATGCGCGGCGTGATCGCGCTCGCCGCCGCGATGTCGCTCCCGCAAACGATGGCGGGTGGCGAGCCGTTTCCCAAGCGCGACGCGATCATCTTCCTCATCTTCTGCTTGATCCTGGCGACCCTCGTCCTGCAAGGGCTGACGCTGCCGCCGCTGATCCGCGTGCTCGGCGTCAGCGCGCCCCGCGGGCCCGAGTGCGAAGAGCAAGAGGCGCACCGGATCGTGCTGGAAGCGGCGCTCTCCCGCCTCCAATCGCTGCGGGCAAAGGCCACGCCACAGATGGCCCCGGTCTACGAGAAGATCGCCGAGTACTACGACCGTCGAATCGCCAGCCTGGGCGCCGCCGGCGAACAAGACCCGCTCTCGCACAGCGAGATCCTGCTCGATCTGCTGCGCGCCGAGCGCGACGCGGCCATCCGCCTGCGGGACACGCAGCGCATCGACGACGAGGAGCTGCGGAACCTCGAGTACGAATTGGACCTTCGCGAGGCGCGCTTGCAGGCCTCGGGGCAACACCGCCACGGCGGCATGGCCGGCACCCGGTGAAGGTGCCGGCGCGGACTTCGAGCTCAGAGGACGCCGATCTGCCGGAGGAAGCTCACCTGGTCGTAGAACAGCTTCTCCTCCACGATCTCGCCGTTGCGCCACCGCGCCACGGTGCAGAACTCGAGGGAGAAGCGCTTGTTGGTGGGCTGATGGATCTTCCCGTCGAGCCCCTTCCAGGGGCCGATCATCCTGCCGGTCCAGTCCGCGATGGTGCAGGTCCAGTCTCCGGAAGCGATCATCACCTTGTAGGGGTCGTTGGCGAGCTTGTTCTCGATGGACTTGAAGAACGCCTCCGACTCGGCCTGGTGCGCGTCGCGCCCGCGCGTCGGGTCGCGCTCGCCCGGCCAGAACACCGCGGTGTCCGCAGAGTGGCGCTTGCGGAAGACTTCCCAGTTCTGCGAGTTCCACGCGTCGTCGAGCGTCTTCATCAGCTTGAGGTTGTCCTCTCCGCTCATCGCAGCATCTCCTTGTTTGTGCAGGAAGGCGCCGAGTAGGATTTCGGGGACACCATACGACGAATTACGTAAGGTGTCCCCGAATTTGCCGCTCGCGGATCAAGGCGCCTTCTTTTCGCCTCGCTGCTCCAGCGCGCGCTCGCGGATGGCGGTGAGCGTGGTGGAGGCCGTGATCGCTTCCGCGGCGATGCGCAACTCCAGCAAGGCCGGCACTCCCGCGCCCAGCGCGCGATCGAGAGCCGCGGGGAACTGCTCGGTGGTCTCCACCAGCTCGCCGAAGGCGCCGAAGGCGCGCGCGTAGGCGGCGAAATCCGGGTTCTTCAGGGTGGTGCCGTGCACCCGGCCCGGATAGTGGCGCTCCTGGTGCATGCGGATGGTGCCGTACATGCCGTTGTTCACCACCATCACGACGATGTTCAGGCCGTGCTGCACCGCGGTGGCCAGCTCCTGCCCGGTCATGAGGAAGTCGCCGTCGCCGGTCCAGGCCAGCACCACGCGCTGCGGATGCACCGACTTGGCCGCCACCGCCGCCGGCACGCCGTAGCCCATGGCGCCGCTGGTCGCGCCCAGCTGCGACTTGAAATGGCGGTACCGGTGGAACCGGTGCATCCAGGCGGAGAAGTTGCCCGCACCGTTGGCGACGATGGTATCGGCGGGCAGGCGCTCGCGCAGGTGCCGCACCACCTCCGCCAACTGCAGTTGCCCCGGCGCCTTCACCGGCGTGTTCCAGCCGAGGTAGTCCTCGCGCGCCGCCGCGGCCTGATCCGCCCAGGCGACGCGGGCGGGCGCCTGCAATTGCGCGAGCGCCGCGGCCAGCTCGGGCATTCCGGCGTTGATGGGCAAGTCGGCCGCATAGACGCGCCCCAGCTCCTCGGCGCCGGCGTGCACGTGAA
>DASRTX010000421.1:0-2189 GCA_035655715.1 Myxococcales bacterium
CTCTTCGCCGCGCTGCTCGCCAGCTACCTGCCGGCATGGCGGGCCAGCCGCGTGGACCCCATGGTGGCGCTCCGCGCGGGCTAGCCCCGCTCGCTAATGTCCGGAGTGCGTCCCCTGCGGGCCGGCCGAGGCGAGCTGGCCCACCCGCTCGATGTACGGCAGCAGCGCTTCCGCTTCTTCCGTGCTCAGTTCCAGGTTCGGCATCCGCACGCTGTTGTACTTGGCGAAGAGCTCGCGGGCGATGGGGTCGCCGGAGGCGAGCACCACGTCAGGGGCAGTGATGTAGCGCGTGAGCCAGGCGCGATCGCGCCGGCGGGTGATGTCGAGCAGATCCGGCCCTACGCTGTCGCCCTTGCCCACCGTGTGGCAGGCGATGCACTTGGTGCGGAAGAGGTACTCGCCCTTGTTGACGTTGTGGACGGGCATCTCCGCATAGCTCTTCGGCTTCGCGCTCCCGAACCCGTCGAAGAAATGGGTGATGGTGTAGGCGAGGAAGCGCGGGTTGTCGACCGCCGAGTTCAGCATCCATCGGCCGTCGGCATCCTTGCCGATCATCATCATCGGCTGGTGACCGTCGCGGTTGGCGGCGTCGGTCAACGAGGTCAGCCCCAGCTTCTTGCCGATCTCCTGGATGTGCTCCTTCTTGCCGGTGAGGAACGTCCAGCCCGGCCCGGTGTGGAACTTCGCCGCGTACGCCTTCAGCACCTCCGGCGAGTCGCGGTCGGGATCCAGCGTAATCGAGTAGAAGAAGATGTCCTTGCCCACGCGGTCGCCGAGCAGGCGCTGCACCTGGGCCAGCCTCGCTGTCTCCAGCGGGCAGCTGGCCGTGCAATGCGTGTAGATGAGGTTCACGACGACGGCCTTGCCCTTGAGCATGTCGTCGTAGAAATGGATGACCTTTCCGTCCTGCGTGGTCAGCGGATGGTTGGGGAAGTACTCCGGGCCCTGTTGTCCTGCCGCCCGGGCAGCCGTGGATCCTGCGAATGCGGCGGCCACGGCCAGCGCGGGTCCGATCCGTCCTCGAATCTCTGCTCGCATCGTGTCGTCTCCTGGATGATGGGGCGGGCCGCATTCCCCCCGGCTTGCGGCCCGCCCCGCGGATCGGTCGAACGCTGTCTTACAGCGTGCCCAGGGACCCGCTCGCCCCGGTCAGCGCCATCGAGGTGGTGTCGTAGCTCAGGTTGAGGTTGAGGACGCCGGTCTTCGATGTCAGATAGGAACCGGGCGCATCGGCGAAGAACGCGAAGGTCGTCTGGATGGTGTCGGTTGCCTGGAAGGTTCGCGTGAGATTCGCCTCCAACTCGTTCTTGTAGACGGTCCCCGTCTTCTGGCCGATGCCGGTCACGTTGCGCCCGTCGATGGAGACCACCACCATCGGAGGCATCAGTGGATCGGTGACCACCACGGCGGTGATCAGCAGCGTCCCGGAGAAGTTGACCAACTCCCCGAGGCCGGTCTTCGCCTGCGAGGCGCTGCCCGAGACCTGGATGCTGAAGGTGGAGGTCGTCGCTTGCGCCCGGGCAGCCGAAGGCAAGAGCAGCAGCGCCGCCAGCAGCGTCCCTGCCAGCGAGAGGATGAGTCCGCGATAGGTCTTCATGTTCGTCTCCTTGAAGGTCATGGTTTTTCCCTTTTCGCGGTCTACTGGTACGCGGTGGGCAGGATGTCGTCCGGAGGAACGAAGGTCACGCCCTGCGGACTGGAGAGCGGCGTGTCCAGCGGATGCAGGAAGGGAGCGCCGTTGGCGTCGATCTCCCAGCGCAGCAGCATCGCGTTGTCCTCGTGCACCGTGTTGTGGCAGTGCTCCATGAACATGCCGCCGAAGTCGCGGAACTGCATGCTCAGGACCAGCGAGCCGCTCGGGCGCAGGCGGTAGACGTCCTTGCGGCCCTTCTCCCAGGCCGGGACGTTGCTGGCGCTGCCGTTGCGGGAGAGGATCAGTCCTTCCTCGAAGTGGATGTGGATGGGGTGATCCCAGCCGCCGCCACCGTTGTTGAGATGCCAGATCTCGCGGGTGCCGGGCTTAGGCGCCGCCGAAACGCGCGCGTAGTCCGCGGCGAGCGTGCCCGCGCCGTTGGTCGAGATGCCCCACGGACCCTTGAAGGCGATGTCCGGTGAGAGCTGCGAGATCTGGTTCGCGCCGCGGTTGAACTCGAACGTGCGCTCGTTCGACACCGGCAGCTTCGACAAAT
>DASRTX010000422.1:0-3153 GCA_035655715.1 Myxococcales bacterium
GACCACGAAGAGGAAGGCGGCGAGCAGGAGGTTCATCCCTGCATCTTACGCCGCGATCGCGTAACCTCTTGCCGCGCCCCGGCGTAGGCCCCGATGGGACCGACGGACGAAGAGCTGATGTCGGCCTACGTCGCGGGCGACGCCCGCGCTTTCGAGGAGCTCTTTGCCCGGCTGGCGCCACGGATCCACGGGTTCTTCCTGCGCTCTTTCCGGGACGAGGGGGTGGCGGACGACTTGCTGCAGGTGACGTTCATGAAGATGCACCGGGCGCGGGAGCGGTACAGGAAGGACTTGCGCGTGACGCCATGGCTCTTCGCCATCGCCGCCCGCGTCCGGCTGGACGAGCTTCGCAGGCGGCTGCGCATGCCGGAGGATGCGGACGAGGAGGCGCTGGCGCGCGCGGACGAGCAGGCCCCGCGCGATCCGCCGCCGGACACCGAAGCCAGGGACGCGGTGCGCGCGGCGCTCCAGGCGCTGCCCGAGTCACAGCGGGCGGTGATCCACCTGCACCGGTACGAGGGGATGACCTTCGCGGAGATCGCCCAGGTGCTGGGGACCACGCCGGGCGCCGTCAAGCTCCGCGCCTTTCGCGGGTACGAGACGCTGCGGCAGCAGCTCAAGGACCTCTTGTGAACCCCTGCGACGAGCTTCGCGCCAAGGCGGCCGGCGTGGCCTCGCTTCCCGAGGGCGACCCGGAGCGGCAGGCCTTCCTGGAGCACGCGCGGACCTGCCCGGGTTGCCTGGAGGCGCTGCGAGAAGGAGAGACGCTGATGGCGGCGCTGGGGCGAGCGAGCTTGCCCGCGCCCTCCGCAGCGGCGCTGCGCCGCGCCTCCGAACCCGTGTTGCGCGAGCTGCGGCCGGTGCGCTGGCGGCTCAAGGCCCTGGCCGCCATCGCCGCGGCCGCGGTGCCGATCCTCTTCGCGCGACATCACGACTGGCAAGGCTGGGCGGCCGCGCTGGTGGTGCTCTTCGCCGCCACCGCGCTCAGCGCGTCGGCCGGCTTGTGGAAGGCGGGCGCCTGGGTGGCGCTCGCGGCATCCGCGGGATTCGCCTTTGCCGCCGGCGGCGTCCCCGGCATTCCCCACGCGGGGGCGGGCTTCGTTCCCGGCATCGGCGTGGACTGCTTCGGCCTGGAGATCCTGGGCGGCGCCGTGGCCGTGATGGCCGCCCTGCGCAGCGCCGGGCGCGGTTCGCTCGCCACGGCTGCCGCCGCCGGCGCGCTCGCGGCGCAGGCCGCGTTGCACATCTGCTGCTCCGCGCGCCTCCAGGCGCCCCACCTGTGGCTGTTCCACGTGGGCGGAGTGGCTGCAGCGGCCCTGGTCGGCTGGGCGCTGGAGCAGCGCCTCTACCTGAGCAGGGCGCGGAGCTGATCGGCCGAGAGCTCCTGCGGCCAGCCCCGGAAGGTGCCGGAGTAGAGCGCCGGCTCGGAGAGCGCCGCGATCCAGGTCGCCACCCTGCCGCGGGAAAGCGGCCACCACGCCGCGATCCGCGCCTTGGAGAGCACGAACTCGCGCTCCTGCGGCGGCACCGGCCGGTCGTAGAGGGCGAGCTGCAACACCTGCACCTCTCCGGCGACGCGGGAGCTCAAGGAGACGGCGCGCTGGCGCAAGAGCTGGGCGCGGCGCGCGAAGTCGGCGCCGGGCACGCGCTCGCCGGAAGCGATGGCGACCACCTGCACGGAGAGGCGCAGGTCGCCCGCCCAGATCTGTTCGTAGTGCGGCACGCCAGCAAGCGCCGCCAGGGCGGCCCGAGCGGTGGGCTCCACCGCGTCCGAGTGCACGCGCGAGAGCCCCGCCTGCGCGAGGTAGTCGTCGAGCTTCGCGAGGAACGCGGCTTTCATCAGTGCTTGAGGATGGGAAACCGCGGACGCACCGGCGCCGGCCGCTGCGACCCGATCTGCTGCGCCGGCCCGTCAGCGCCCACGATCCCGCCCACCAGATCGTAGTCGCCGGCCTGCTCGATCTCGACCCGCACGATCTCGCCGGCGCGGGCCTGTCCCCGGTTGACGTAGACCTTCCCGTCGATCTCCGGCGCCTGGCCCATGTACCGGCCCTCCAGGAGCAGCTCGGTCTCCTCGGAGACGCCTTCCACCAGCACCTCCAGCGTGCGCCCCACCAGCTTCTGCTGATGCTCGCGGCTGATGCGGCGCTGGATGCCGAGAAGCTTCTTCTGCCGCGCCGCCTTCAACCGGTGAGGCAGCTGGCCGTCGAGATCGTACGACGCGGTGCCCTCTTCCCGCGAGAACTGGAAGACGCCCACCTTCTCGAAGCGCATCTCTTCGACGAACTCGCACAGCTCCTGGAATTCCGCCTCGGTCTCGCCGGGAAAGCCCACGATGAAGCTGGTTCGGAAGGTGAGATCGGGGACGCGATCGCGGATCCTGCGCACCAGCTTGCGCACCCACTGCGAGTCGCGGCCGCGCTTCATCCGCCGCAGCACCGGGTCGGCGATGTGCTGCAGCGGCATGTCGAGGT
This sequence comes from Myxococcales bacterium, assembly GCA_035655715.1. Classification (GTDB taxonomy): domain Bacteria; phylum Myxococcota; class Myxococcia; order Myxococcales; family 40CM-4-68-19; genus 40CM-4-68-19. Next base: position 2,475 of record DASRTX010000422.1, read on the forward strand.
AGCGAGCCAGGTTGGGCTGGTCCGCCAGCGCGTCGACGAGCGCGTCGGGAAAGTCTCGCGGATAGGCGTAGTGCAGCCGGATCCAGCGCGCGGGAACGTCGCGCAGGGCGGCGAGAAGATCGTGCAGCCTGGGCTTTCCGGGCAGGTCGTGGCCGTAGGCGGTCAGGTCCTGCGCCACCAGGTTCAGCTCGACGGCCCCTTCCGCCACCAGGCGGTGCGCCTCGGCCACGATGTCGTCGATGGGACGGCTGCGCTGCAGCCCACGCAGGGTGGGGATGATGCAGAAGGTGCACTTGTTGTCGCAGCCCTCGCTGATCTTCACGTAGGCCGTCCAGCGCGGCATGGAGTTGCGGCGCGGGGTCTTGCTGTCGGCGATGTAGTCCGGGTCGGGGATGAAGGCGCGGTCGCGCTCGCCCTTGAGGATCTGGGCAATCCGCGGATAGGCGGACGTGCCGACGAAGTAATCGACCTCCGGCATTTCTTGTTGGAGCACGTCGGCGTAGCGCTGGGTCAGGCAGCCCGCCACCACCAATGCCTTGCAGCGGCCCGACTCTTTGAGCTGCGCGTGCTCGAGGATGGCGTCGATGGACTCCTGCTTGGCCTCGCCGATGAATGCGCAGGAATTGATCAGGATGACCTCGGCGTCCTTGGCCTCTTCGACGAGCTTGTATCCCTCGTC
>DASRTX010000423.1:0-3550 GCA_035655715.1 Myxococcales bacterium
TGACATCCACACCTACGCCTATACGCCGCAGGACGCGGGGCTCTTCGTGGTGGGGATGACGCTGCCCCTGGAGAAGGTGAAGGAGGCGCTGAGGGAGAGCTGCCAGGGGCTCCTCCAGTTGCGGGAGCTGCCCATTCCGGACGAGGAGCTCGCCACGGTGAAGGCCCTGGTGGAGTCCGACGCGGTCTACCAGCGCGAGACCGTGCAGGGACAGGCGCGCAAGCTGGGGTTCTACCAATCCGGCGCCGGAGGCCTGGAGTTCGAGGAGCGCTACCTGGAGCAGGTGGCAAATCTTACACCGGGCCGGCTGCGAGAGGCGGCGGAGCGCTGGCTGGATCCGGAAGCCGCGGTGCTGGCCGCCCTGCTGCCCGAGGGCGATTCGCCTTCCGAGGCCGAGCTGCGGGAGCTGCTGGAGGAAGCGGCGCGCGGGGTGCGGCCGGGAACCGTCGTCACGGCAGCCACGCCGGCGCGACGTGCTCCGGTGAAGTTCAGCGGGACGGCCAGGACGGGGCCGCTCGTCCGCGAGGAGCTGCCCGGCGGCGCCGTCTTGCTGATCAAGGAGGAGCGCGCCGTGCCGCTGGTGGCGATCCGCGCGGCTTGGCAGGGCGGGCTGCGGGCGGAGAGCGTGGAGAACGCCGGCATCAACATGCTGCTCGCCCGTCTCGTCTCCAAGGGCACGCGGACCCGCGGCCCCACGCAGCTGGTGCGTGAGATGGAGGCGATGGGCGGGTCGCTTGGGGGAAATGCGGGGCGCAACAGCTTCGGGCTCCGGGCCGAGTTCCTCTCCCGCCACCTGGTGGAGGGCTTCGACGTCTTCGCAGAGGCCGTCACCGCGCCCGCCTTCGATCCGGACGAGGTCCGCCGCGAACGCACGCTGCAGATCGACGAGCTGCGCTCGCGCGAGGACAACCCGGCCGGGGTGGCGTTCTTGCTCTTCGCCGAGACGCTCTACCGCCGCCATCCCTACCGCTTCGACGCGCTGGGCACCGAGGCGAGCGTCTCCCGCTTCGAGCCGGCCATGCTGGCCGAGTACCGGTCGCGTCTCTATCCAGCCGCCGGCCTGACGCTGGCGGTGGTCGGCGACGTGGATCCCGGCGAGGTGCGCGCGCTGGTGGGCGAGCAGCTCTCGGGATCGAGCGCGCCGAAGCGCGCCATCGCGCCGCCCCAGGAAGACCCGGTGGAGGCGCCGCGGACCGCCGTCCGCAAGCTCGACAAGGCGCAGGCGCACCTGGTGCTCGGCTTTCCCGGAGTGCGCCTCGCCGACGACGCCCGCTGGCCGCTGGAGGTGCTCTCCGCCGTCCTCTCCGGCCAGGGAGGGCGGCTCTTCGTCGAGCTGCGCGACAAGCGGAGCCTCGCGTACAGCGTCACCAGCTTCTCCATGGAGGGCATGGACCCGGGATACTTCGCCGTCTACATCGGCTGCGGCCCGGGCAAGACGCGGGAGTCGCTGGAGGGCATCCGCGCAGAGCTGCGCCGGGTGCGCGAGGAGCCCATTTCCGGGCCGGAGCTCGACCGCGCCCGCACCCACCTCATCGGCACGCACGCCATCTCGCTGCAGCGCAACTCGGCCCGCGCGTCGGTGTACGCCTTCGACGAGTGCTACGGCCTGGGAGCGGACGCCTCTGCCCGGTACGCCGCGCAGATCGCCGCGGTGACCGCGGACGACGTGCTGGCCGCCGCGCAGCGCATCCTCTCGCCGTCGCGCGAGGTGATCGCGCTGGTCGCTCCGGAAGGCGCCGTTCCTGAAGAGCTGGCGCGGTGAGCTGGGCGCTCGTCCTGATCGCGCCGCCCGACGAGTTGGAGGTACTCGCCGCGGAGCTGTTCGATCTGGGCGCGCTCGGCGTCGAATTACAAGACCCGGGCATGCCGCTGATGCCAGGAACGCCAGCGCTGCCCGAAGGCCGCGGGCGCGCCATCGCCCACTTCGACGAGCGCGCGCCGGCTCTCGCCGCGGCGGAAGCGCTGGGCAGCGAGGCGCCGGTGGAAGTGCCGGCACAGGATTGGAGCGTGGCCTGGAGGAGCCATCACCGGACGCTGCGGGTGGGTCCGCGCTCGTGGGTCCGTCCTCCCTGGGAACCTGCGCCGGACCCGGGCGTCTCGGTCACCATCGATCCCGGGATGGCGTTTGGCACCGGAAGCCACGCCACCACCGCGCTCTGCCTGGAGCGCTGCGACGAGTTGCTCGCCGAGCTCCCCGGCGCCGACGTGCTCGACGTGGGGACCGGCAGCGGCGTCATCGCCCTGCTGGCGAAGAAGCTGGGCGCGCGGCGCGTGGCAGGCACCGACAACGATCCTGTGGCGCTGGCCGCGGCGCGCGGAGGCGAGGCGCTCAACGGCGTCAGCGGCGTGGAGTGGGTGCTGGCAGGAGATCCGGCGAGCGTGCGCGGCACGTTCGGGATCGTGATCGCCAACATCCTGCTCAACACGCTCGAGGAGCTGGCTCCCGCCATCGCCTCCAAGGTTGCGCCCGCGGGCCGGCTGGTGCTCTCCGGACTCCTCGCTGGGCAGGCCGACGCGGCGGAGCGCGCGTACGTGGCGCAGGGGCTGCTGCCCGCTGCCCGCAAGGAGCGCGACGGATGGGTGCGGGTGGAGCTCTCGCGTCCATGAGCGCGCCGCGGCACCGGCTCTTCGTTCCTCCGGCGCAGCTGTCGGCGCAGGAGGTGGCGCTGACGCCTGCGCAAGCGCGCTACGTGCATGGGGTGCTGCGGCTTGGCGCCGGAACGGAGCTCGAGCTCTTCGACGGGCTGGGCGCGAGCTATCGCGCGCAGGTCGCGGCCGATGGCCGGTTGCGGGTCGGCGAGCGGCTGGTGGCTCCGATTCGCGCCCTCGAGGTGGTGCTGGTGCAGGCCCTGGCCAAGGGCGAGAAGATGGATCTGGTGGTGCAGAAGGCCACCGAGCTCGGCGTCGCGCGGCTGGTTCCGCTGGCGGCGGAGCGGGCGGTGGTGCAGCTCGACGCGCAGCGCGGCGGCGCACGGGCGGAGCGCTGGCGGCGCATCGCCCAGGAGGCGGCGCGGCAGTGTGGGCGCGCGGACGTACCGCGCATCGACGAGCCTTCTGGCTGGGACGGAATCTTCGCGCTGCTCCAAACCGACCCCGAACGACGCGGGCTTCTGCTCGACCCGGAAGAGCGGGAGCTGCGCCTGGGAGCGGCCGCGCGGGGCGCGCCCAAGCTGCTGCTGGCCGTAGGTCCCGAGGGAGGCTTTTCCGGCGCCGAACGGGATCGCGCCATCGCGCTGGGAATGCTGCCGGTTTCCCTGGGACCCTCGGTCCTACGCACCGAGACCGCGGGGTTGGCGGCGCTGGCCATCGTCTTGCACGTTCACGGGGAACTCGGCTGACGCGCACCCCGCTTGACGGCGAGGCATCGAAGGGTGTGGGGTTGACGAAGGAGGGCCGCCATGCCGCGTCTCGCATGGTCCTGGGCAGTCGCGCTGTTCCTCTCCACCGCAGCAGCGGCGGCACCGCCGGATCTGCAGATCAGGCCGCTGAGCCTGGCGCTGGCGGCGGCCACCGAGCGGGAAGTGTGCACCGTCGGAGTTGCGCCGGAACC
>DASRTX010000424.1:0-8994 GCA_035655715.1 Myxococcales bacterium
GCCGACGATCTGCCTCGCCTGGCCGTCGATGGTGACGGAGCGCCCGACGACGGTGGGATCGCCGCCGTAGCGCCGGCGAAACGCGGGCGCGCTGACCAGCGCCACGCCGTCGTTTCCCTTGAGGTCTTCCTCCGGCGCGAAGGCGCGCCCGAACTGCGGGCGGATCCCGAGCGTGGTGAGGAACCCGGAGCTGATCCGCGCCACCTGCACGCGCTCCGCGCGATCGCTGCCCTGCACCGCCGCGGTCCCGGGATTGAAGGCGCCAAAGCTCTCGAGCGACTGCGCCTGCGGAAGATCGTAGAGCTCCGGGACCGAGAGGCCGCCCTTGCCGCTGCCGATGCCGGTGAAGGTCCGGTAGACGGAAACGAGCCGGCTCTCGTCGCCCCAGCCGAACGAGCGCAGGAGCGCCGCGTTGACCACGCTGAAGATGGCCGTGGTGGCGCCGATGCCCAGCGCCAGCGCGATCACCGCCGCGGCCGTGAACCCCGGCGTCCGCAGCAACCCTCGGACCGCGAACCGCAGATCCCGCAGAAGCGTTTCCATGGCGTCACTCCGGATGGCGGTTGGCGTTTCAGGCGGCCGAGGTTCCCGACTCCTCCACGATGCGCCCGTCGAAGAGCGAGACGGTGCGGGTGGCGAGCCGCGCGTAGGCCGGGTCGTGCGTCACCATGATCAACGTCGAGCCCCCCTGGTGGAGCTCGGAGAGGAGCTTCATCACCGCCTGGCCGTTCTTCGAGTCCAGGTTTCCGGTGGGCTCGTCGGCGAGGAGGATGAGGGGGTCGCCGGCCACCGCGCGCGCCACTGCCACGCGCTGCTGCTGGCCTCCGGAGAGCTGGCCGGGCATGTGCCGGGCGCGGTGGCTCATGCCCACGCGGTTGAGCGCGTCTTCCACCCGCTTCTTGCGCTCGGCGGGCGGCATGCCGCGGTAGGTGAGCGGCAGCTCCACGTTCTCGAAGACGGTGAGATCGCCGATCAGGTTGAAGCTCTGGAAGATGAACCCGATGTGCCGGTTGCGCACGTGCGCGCGGTCGGAGGGCGAGAGGTCCTGCACCGGCTTGCCGTCGAGCAGGTACTGGCCGCCGGTTGCGGTGTCGAGCAGGCCGAGGATGGCCAGCAGGGTCGTCTTGCCCGAGCCCGAAGGGCCGACGATGGACAGCCACTCGTTCTTCTTCACGGCCAGGTGGATGCTCGCGAGCGCGTGCGTCTCCACCTCGTCCGTCAGGAAGACCTTTTCGACGTTCTGCATCTCGATCAAAGCGTCACTCACCGGAGCCTCACGCGGTCGGTTGTGTCCCACTGGGACATGTCAGAAAGGATGACGGCGTCGCCTTCGGCGAGGCCCTCGAGCACTTCCACGGTGCTGACGGAGCTGCGGCCCAGCTTCACCTTCACGCGGTGGGCCTCGTCTCCGTTGATCACCTTGAACAGCTCGACCTGCCCGTTGGGCTGAGCGCCCGCGGGCCGGCCGACATACAAGACGTTCTTCAGTCTCTCGATCTCGATGGTGCCCTCGACGGTCAGGTCGGGGCGCGCGCCGCGGGGCAGCTCGGCGGGGAGCGAGACGTCCACTTCCACCGAGCCCTGGTTGGCGGCGGGCGAGATGCGCGAGACCTGTCCCTGCACCACGCCGTTGCGCGTGTCGATGGAGGCGGGCAGGTGCAGTGCCAGATCCCGCGCCTGCGTCTCGGGGATGCGCAGCACCGCCTTGAGCCGCTCGGGCTGCACCACCTTGGCGAGCAGCTGGCCCGGGACCACCCACTGCCCGAGCTCCAGCGGCAGCTCGGAGAGCACGCCCTTGTCCACCGAGCGCACCTTCATCGAATCCACCTGCTTGCGGCGGAAGGCGACCACGGCCTTGAGCCGATCGATCTGCGCGCCCTGCGCCGCCACCTGCTCCTTGCCGCTGCCCGCCACCACGCCCAGCCGCTTGCGCTCGAGGTCGAGGCGGTCGCGCAGCTCCTTGGCGTGCTCGAGCTGCTGCTGCGCTTCCACCCCGCTGATCACGCCGTCGTGCGCCAGCTTGTCGTCGGCCTTGGCGCGGCGCTCGGCGTCCGCCGCCTGCGCCTCCAGCGTGGCCAGGCCGGAGCGCGTGGTCAGCGTGTTGCCGTCGGTCGTGGCGCGCAGGTTGATCAGGTCGGCCTGGGCCTGCGCCAGCTGCCGCTCGGCGTCCAGCGCCTGCAGCATGACGTCCGGGTTGGAGAGCTCCATCAGCACCGTGCCCTGCTCCACCTGCGCGCCCGGCCGCAGCGGGATGCGCTCCACGCGACCGGCCGTGTCCGCGGTGATCAGGCGGATCTGCTCGGGGACCAGCGTGCCGGGACCCTTCACGTCGCGGAGCATCGGCCCCTTCTTCACCGTGTCGGTCCACAGCGCGGCGCGATCGACCACCGGGGCCGCGGCGCGCAGGCGCGAGAGCGCGAACGTCACCAAGGCGACCGCGAGGACGATGGCGCCCCCGACGACGAGGTTGCGGCGCCGCTTGTTCTTCGGCTTCCGGGGGATGTCCACCACGCTGGTGCGTGGCTCGACTCTGGGGATCTCGGCGGGCATCGAGACCTGCTCCTGAGCGAACTTCGTGCCAGCCTGTCCGAGAGGCGGCGAGGGGAGCTGCGTGACCGTCCCGGGGACAAGCCGTCCCATTTCCGGACACCTACTCGGACCGCAGGGCGATGGCGGGGTGGAGGCGCGACGCACGCCGGGCAGGCAGGTAGAGGGCCAGCCCGCCGATGGCGAGCTGCACCGCGGCGACCAACGCGTACGTCGCCGGGTCGGTGCCGGTGACGCCGAACAAGAGCGCGGTGACGGCGCGCGAAGCCAGGAGCGCGCCCAGCGTGCCGAGCACCAGACCTGCGCCGATCAATTTCAGGCCCTGGCCGAAGACCAGCCGGACCACGTCGGCAGACGCCGCCCCCAGCGCCATCCGCACGCCGAACTCGCGCGTGCGCTGCGCCACCGTGTAGGCCATCACCGCATAGACGCCGACGATGGCGAGGGTGAGAGCGAGGCCGGCGAAGAGCGCCAGCAAGAGCGCGCTGAAGCGATCCTGCGCCAGGGACGCCCCCATCCGTTCGGCCATGGTCTTCACGTCGCCCACCGCCTGCTCCGGATCGAGCGCCCGCACCGTGTCGCGGAGCGACTTGATCAGCGGGCCCGGCGCTCCGGCGAAGCGAGCGATGACATAGAAGACCGAGTCGCCTTCGTCGCTCAGCTCCGCGCTCAGCCACGCCTCGGACTGCGGCGGCCGCCCCAGACCCTGCGACCTCACGTCCCGGACCACCCCAACCACCGTGTAGCGTGGAAAGGCCTCGCGCAGGTCGGGCAGGAACCTCTCCGGAGGTCCCATCCAGATGCGGCGGCCCACCACCTCGACGGTGCCGAAGAGCCGGCGCGCCGCGGTCTCGTTGATGACGATGGCGGGCGCCTTGGGATCGATGGGGAAGCTGCCGCGCACCAGCTGCATGCCCAGGGTGCGGTAATACTCCCCCCCCACCAACTGGAAGAGGCAGTCCGCCACCGCATCCAGATTGGCCGGCTCGGGCTCGCCCTCCGCCGAGCACCACTTGCCCCATGCGCCGTTGCTGAGCGGCACGTTGGAGGAGACGCCCACCGACGACACGCCGGGCAGGGCCGAGACGCGAGACGCCACCTCGCGCTCGAAGGCACGCTGCGCCGCGGTGTCGGGATAGTGCCGCTGCGGCGGCCGCAGATTCGCGGTCAACACCTGTTCGGCCCGGAATCCCGGATCGACGTGCCGCAGCGCGCTCAGGCTGCGCAGCAGAAGTCCCGCGCCCACCAGCAAGGTCACCGAGAGCGCCACCTCCGCCACCACCAATGCCGAGCGCAGCCTGCCCGTGCGCGGCGCCACCGACGGGGCGGCATCCTTGAGCGCATCGGAGAGCGTGTGGTGCGAGAGCAAGAGCGCCGGCGCGAGACCGAAGAGCACGCCGGTCAGGAGCGAGAGCGCCAGGGCGAAGGAAAGCACGCGCAGGTCCAGCCGCAGCGGAGGCAGGGACGAGAGTGCCTCGCCGCCCAGCGCGGAGATGCCGGTGAGCGCCCATACCGACAGCGCGCAGGCCAGCGCCCCGCCCGCTACCGCCAGCAACACGCTCTCGGTGAGCAGCTGCCGGACCAGCCGGGAGCGGGTGGCCCCCAGCGCGGCGCGGACGGCGATCTCGCGCCCGCGGGCCGTGCCGCGGGCGAGGAGCAGGTTGGCCAGGTTGGCGCACGCGATCAGGAGCACCAGCGCGACCGCGCCAAGCAGGAGAAGGAGCGCGGGCCGCATCGACCCCGCCACGGCCTCGTGCAGCGGCTCCAACATGGCGCCCATCCCCACGTTGTTGGGGAATTCGCGCGAAAGCTGCGCCGCCACCTGGGAAAGATCCCGCTGCGCCGCCTCGCGGCTGATCCCTTTGCTTCTGCGCGCCACCACCTGCACGAAGTGGTTGTTCCTGGTCAGCATGTCGCTGTCGGACTTGAAGGAGATGGGAATCCACAGCTCGACGGAGGGATCGTCGAAGACGAAGCCCCGCGGCATCACGCCGACCACCGTCCAGGGCTCGCCGTCGATGCCGATGGTCTTGCCCACCACCGACCGATCGCCGCCGAACTTCGCCATCCACAGGCGGTGGGAGAGGACCGCTACTTGATGTCGCCCAAAGGTCTCCTCCCCGGCATCGAAGAAGCGGCCCAACTGCGGCAGGACCCCAAGTACCGCCGGAAGCTCGTGCGTCACGCGGTCGACCCGGAGGCGATCGGGAGTCGACCCGCCGACTGTGACGTTGCGCTCGGTCGTGTAGTACGCGGCCATCGTCTCGAAGGACCGGGTGCGGTCGCGAAGGGCGCGGAAGTCGGGGATGGAGAGGGGGCCCTTCGGGATCGCGGTGCTGGTGGACCAGACCAGCGTCAGCCGGTCCGGCTCGGGATACGGCAGGGGGCGCAGGAGCACGGCATCCACCGCGGAGAAGAGCGCGGTGTTGGCGCCCAGCCCCAGCGCCAGCGAGAGGACCGCGGCGATTGTGAACCCGGGCGTACGCAGGAGAGCGCGCACCGCGTAGGAGAGGTCCTTCAGCATGTTCACTCCGCGCGGAGCGCTACGGCGGGGTCGACGCGCACCGCGCGCTGCGCCGGCAGCCACGAGGCGGCCACGGCCACCAGCGCGAGCGCTGCCGCCAGCGCGGCGTAGGTCGCGGGATCGGCGGCGCTGACCCCGTACAGCATGCTGCCCATCACCCGGGTGAGGGCCAGCGCGCCCACGACCCCGATGGCGATTCCGGCCAGCGCCAGCCTCGCGCCCTCCGAGACGACGAGGCGCAGCACGGCGCCACGCTCGGCGCCGAGGGCCATGCGGATGCCGATCTCGCGGGTGCGCTGTGCGACCGAGTACGACATGACGCCGTAGATCCCGACGCTCGCGAGCAGGAGGGCCAGCGCGGCGAACATGCCGAGCAGGAGCAGGTTCAGGCGGCGGTTGCTCACCGAATCCGAAACCACCTGCTCCATCGACTGCACCGAGAAGATGGGCTGGAGCGGATCGATCGAGCGCACCAGCGCCCGCAGCGCCCCCGCGACGGCGAGGGGATCGCCCTGCGTGCGCAGCACCACCGTGCCCGTGCTGAGAAACATGGGAAAGCGCCGCGCTGCCGTGCCGTGCGGCAGGTAGAAGGCCATGTCCACCGGCCCCTTGCCTTCGAGGGTGTAGTTCTGGACGTGCGCCACCACCCCGATGATCTCCAGCGCGGCCAGTGGCGGCTGGTCGCGACCTGCCATGCGCCGGCCGATCGGATCCTCGTCGGCGAAATAACGGCGCGCCATCACCTCGTCGATGACCACGACGTCGCGGTCCTTGTCAGCCTCGGTGAAGAACCGTCCGCGCAAGACTGGAATGCGCATCGCGTCGGCATAGCCGGGCGTCACCGGGTACGCGTTCGCCTCGGGCTGCTGGCTGGGATCGACGGGCTCCTTTCCTTCGAAGGCGAAGGAGGTCTCCGAGGCGCCGAGGAGCGGCATGCCGGCCGCGAACGCTGCCGCCGTGACGCCCGGGATCTCGCCGGCGCGCCGGCGCAGCTCCTCGACGAATCGCGAGATCGAGGCTCCGTCGCCATAGCGGGTGCGCGGCAAGGACACCGCCGCGGTGAGCACGTGCCGCGCGTCGAAGCCGGGGTTGATGCCGGTGAGACGGCCGAAGCTCCGCATCAGGAGCCCGGCGCCGATCAGCAGCACCATCGAGAGCGCGACTTCGCCGACGATCAGGGTCCTGCGCAGGCGCGCGTGCGTCGTGGTGCTGCGAACGTCCTTGAGCATCGTGTGCACCGCGGGACTCGACGCGCGCAGCGCAGGAAAGAGGCCGAACCCGACGCCGGTGACCAGCGCGATGCCCGCCGTGAAGGAGAGCGCGAAGGCGTCGAGGTGGACCTCGTTGCCGCGCGGAAGGGACGAGAGCAGCGGCCGCAGCAGGTCGATCCCGAAGGCGGCGAGACCCAGTCCGGCGGCGCCGCCGAGGAGCGCGAGGAGCACGCTCTCGGTGAGCAGCTGCCGGACGATGCGCAACCGCCCGGCCCCGAGCGCGATGCGGATGGCCATCTCGGTCTGGCGCGCCGTCGCCCGCGCCAGGAGGAGATTGGCGACGTTCGCTGCCGCGATCAGGAGCACGAAGGCGACCGCGCCCCAGAGCACCAGGAGCGCTCCCTTCGCATCCGAGACCTGGTTGTCGCGTAGCCTCGCGACGTGGATGCCGGCGCCTTTCATGTTCGGGTTCTCTGCGTCGAGGCGCGCAGAGATCGCGTCCATCGCCCGCTGCGCCTGCTCCGGCGTGACGCCCGGCTTCATCCGCGCGAGCGCGTAGATGCCCGGGTGCGTGCCGCGGTCCTGGTAGCGGTCGGCGAACAACCCGAGCGGCACGAACAGGTCGGCGCCCGAGAGGAAGCGGAAGTCGGCCGGCATCACGCCGACCACGGTGTAGCTGTCTCCGGAGAGCTGGATCGCCTTGCCGACGATGGCCGGATCGCTCCCGAACCGGCGCTGCCAGAGCGCGTGCGTGAGCACGACCGTGCGCGGCGCGCCGGGCCTGTCTTCCTCCTCCGAGAAATAGCGGCCGAGCAGCGGCTTCACGCCGGTGAGCGGCAGCAGATCGGCGGTGGCCATCCGGCCCAGCACGCGCTCCGGGTCGGCCTCGCCGGTCAGATTGAAGCTCTCCCGCCGCATCGCCGCGAAGTGCGAGAAGATCGGCGGCACCTGCGCCTTCCAGTCGGCGTAGTTCAGCCACGCCACCGACATCTCCGGGAACGTCGGCGCCGTCTCGTTCATGATCAGGATCCGGTCCGGCTCGGCAAACGGCAGCGGGCGCAAGAGCGAGAAGCTGATCACGCTGAAGAGCACCGTGTTGGCGCCGATGCCGAGCGCCAGGGCCAGCGTGGCGATGGCGGTGAAGCCGGGCGCCTTGCGCAGCGAGCGCAGGCCGTAGCGGACGTCCTGGACGAAGCTCTCCATCCCCCGCTCCACAGCGAAGGTCGTGCCAGCCGCGTCGCCCTGTTCCCGGGAACGGGGTGCCCGGGCATGGGATTGCCGATCCCGGATCCGGACAGGAAAGTTGCAATCCCGCTCGCGGATTTGCTACGCGGTTGCGATGTCCTTCTGGCGCGAGATGTCGAAGGGCGAGCGATCCACCTTCTGGGCCTGCTTCGGGGGTTGGGCGCTCGACGGGATGGACTTCCAGCTCTACACCTTCATCATCCCGGCGCTGCTCGCCGGCTGGAGCCTCACCAGGCCTCAAGCGGGCACGCTGCAGACCACCACGCTGCTGGTCTCGGCCGCGGGCGGCTGGCTCGCGGGCCTGCTCGCCGATCGCATCGGCCGCGTGCGGACCCTGCAGATCACCATCCTCTGGTTCGCCTTCTTCACCGCGCTCTGTGGCCTGGCGCAGAACTACGGCCAGCTCCTCGTGGCGCGCGGGCTGTTGGGCCTCGGCTTCGGCGGCGAGTGGGCCGCCGGGGCGGTCCTGATGGGCGAGGTGATCGGCGCGAAGCACCGCGGCAAGGCGGTGGGCACGGTGCAGAGCGGCTGGGCGCTGGGCTGGGCCGCCGCGGCCCTGCTCTCCACGGCCGCGTTCAAGTACCTGCCTGAACAGACCGCCTGGCGCGTTCTCTTCCTCACGGGCATCCTGCCCTCGCTGCTGGTGCTGTACATCCGCCGCCACGTACAGGAGCCCGCCGTCTTCCACGCGGCGCGACAGGCCCGCCCGAGCGGCAACTTCCTGGAGATCTTCTCTCCCGAGATGGCAGGCACGACCATGCTGGCGGCGCTGCTCGCCACCGGCGCGCAGGGCGGCTACTACGCCATCACCACCTGGCTTCCTACGTACCTGCGCACCGAGCGCGGCCTCAACGTGCTCAACACCGGCGGCTACCTGGGCGTGGTCATCGCCGGCTCCTTCTCGGGCTACTTGATCAGCGCGCACCTCAGCGACCTGTTGGGGCGCAAGCGCAACTTCTACCTCTTCGCGCTCTGCTCCATGGCCACCGTGCTGCTCTACACCTTGGTGCCCATCAGCGACCGCGCCATGCTCTTCCTCGGGTTTCCGCTCGGGTTCTTCGCCAGCGGCATCTTCAGCGGCATGGGGGCCTTCTTCACCGAGCTGTTCCCGACCCATATCCGCGGATCGGGGCAGGGCTTCACCTACAACTTCGGCCGGGGCGTGGGCGCGCTTTTTCCCATGCTGGTCGCGCTCCTCGGCAAGAGCATGCCGCTGGGCCCCGCCATCGGCATCTTCGCCGCCTCGGCCTACGCCGTGCTCTTCGTCGCCGCCGTGCTCCTGCCCGAGACGCGCGGCCGGGAGCTGGCTGCGCTTGGCTGAGCTGGTTCGCCTCTGCGCGGGCGCGGCGCTCTTGCGCATGCCCAATGCGCAGGCGCTCGATCTGGCCGCCTCGCTCGCCGCCGATCCGCCCGAAGGGCTCCTCGAGGCCGTGCCCGGCGCGCGCACGCTCCTCTTGCTCTACGATC
>DASRTX010000425.1:0-2956 GCA_035655715.1 Myxococcales bacterium
TGCGCGCCGGCGGCCTGGGCCGCAGCGCCCAGACGGCCCAGGGCCTTTTCCAGATGGCTCGCTGCCGCGCCGCTCGCCGTGGCGGTCACGCGCGTGCCGGCCCCATCCTGGACCAGCACGAAGCGCAAGTCCGTCAGCGAAGGCACGGGCTTCAACACCTCCAGCTCCGCTTCGACGCTCGCCGCGTCGTTGGCGAGGATGGTGATGCGGCCTTTCGAACCCTCGCCTTTCCAGAAGCAGCTCGCGCCCGCGCCCGAAGCCGGGCCGCCATAGGCGCGCGACACACCGGCGGCTGCATCTCCCCAAGGCGACCAGGCCGACCAGCGACGCACGTCGGCCAGCTGCGCCAGCACGACCGCGGGTGGCGCCGCGATGGAGATGGATTGCTCGACGCGCGCTGCCTCCTCGCGGGCCTGCTGCTCGGTAAGCTCCTTGATTCCGGCGAGCGCGGCGTCCAACTCCGCACCGAGCCTTTTCTCGGCGCTGGAAAAGTAGCCCAGCGACCGGCCTTCCAGATCGTGGGTACCGAGCACCGCCAGCGAGACGCGGCTGCCGCCCTCGGCGGCGACCGCGCGAAACTCCAGATCGCTCTCCACCGCGCGGGGCTGCTTCAACTCCAGCTCCACCTCCACCTTGCCCTCCGCCGCCGCCGTGACGGTGAGCCGTCCCTGCCCGATCCGCTCGTTCCCGGACCAGTAGTAGCTGCTGCCCACGCCGCGGGCGGGCCCTCCGTAGGTGCGCCGCACCTCCGGATCCAGCCGCTCCCGCGGCGACCACTCCGGCCATCGGCGCAAGTCGGAGACATACTCGAGGACCATCTCGGGCGGCGCGGCGACGAGCACCTCGCGCTCGACGCGGCGAGGCGACCCGCCCCTGCTGGAAACCGCGATCACGACTCCGGCGAGGACGGCCAAGGCAAGTCCGGCGACGGCGACCTTCTTCATCTGCTTGCTCCCTTATCATGCCGGCGGCCGAAGGGCTCTGTGCCCTCCGGCCGCCAGGTTGCTTCAACCGCGCTTCGCTCCGCCTACGGACGGACGGTGATTCCGGTCGGCGGGCTGACTCCGCCGATGTTCGACTTGATGACGATCGGCGTGGCCGGCGGCGCGGCGGGCTGGGGCGCGCCCACCAGCGTGAGCGTGTAGGCCCCCGCGCCCGTGTTGGTGAACACGGAGCCCAGCTGCGTCGGATCGAACGTCGTCCCCTGCGCCGTCACGTACGGCTGCAGCGTCAGGATCACGTTCGGGCTGACCACCGACGAAGTGGCGGTGAGGTCGAGCCGCTGCTTGCTGGTGCGGTACTGCGCCGTGACGCCCGAGATCTGATCCGGGGTGGGCCGGACGGTCACGGTGGGATGCGCGGGCGCCGAGCTGGAGCCGCCCACGTTGGTTGCGATGACGGTCAGGGTGATCACCGAGTTGGTGGTCTGACCTGCCGGCAGCGTCGGCGCGGTGAAGCTGACGGTGGCCGAGTTGGGCGTGTTCTGGGTCACGGTCAGGTTGACCAGCGCCGGAGTTCCGGACTGGGTCACCGTGAAGGTCACCGCCTCGTTGTTCGGATCGGTGGCGCTGATTCCGAAGCTCGCGTTGGCTCCCGAGAGGACGCTTACGTTCGGGATGGCTGCGAGCGTCGGCGCGGGCGCGGCGTTGACGGTGATGGTGGTGCTCGCCGTTGCGCTGCCGCATGCATTGGTGGCGCTGAGCGTAGCCGTCACCGGGCTGGTGGCGCCGACGGAATTGAAGACCGGGTTGGCGATGCTGGGGTCGGAAAGCGTTCCGCTGCTCACCGTCCAGGCGAACGTGATGGGAGTGTTGCCGGTCGCGCTTCCGTTGAGCTGCACGCTGAGGCCAGCCGCCACCTGGTACGGACCGCCGGCGCTGACGGTGGGCGCCACGCAGCCGGGCGTCGGGGTGGTGCTATCCGGCCAGGGGTTGAGCTGCCGGGCGATGGTGCCGGCCGAGGAGGTCACGCCGCCCTGGGCGAGGAACGGGATGGTGTTGAAGTTGTTGGGCGGGATCGGCGTGCCCGGAACGTTCTCCGGGAAGATGTACTCGAAGATCGGCGCCCGGAACTGGCCGAAGATGAGCCCGTTGGCCGCGGTAGGCGAGCTGGTTCCCGGCGCGGGCGGCGTCCAGCCGCCCTCGACCACCGCGCGCATGTCGCGGGTAACCGGCAGGAAGACGCCCGCCGCATTCATCACGCACGCCTTCTGCGTCACAACCTGGTTCCCCGTCGGGCAGGGCGGCCGGAAGCGCCAGCGGCCCTGCACTGCGCCGTTGGGCGGACCCGGATCGACGCCGATCTGGCCCCAGTCGCGATCGGTGCCGTCGCCGGTGACCGGGTCGAGATCGATGCCGTAGAGGTGCACGTTGCGGCCAGTGTCGGTGGTCATGCCCTCGAACCGCGTGCGGATGACCGCTTCACCGGCGCCCAGCACGGTGAGGCCGCCGGTGCCGATCAGGGTGACCTCGGTCATGATGTAGGCCGGGTTGGTGCCCGGGGCCGTGTAGATACCCACGTTGCTCACGATGGTGTGGGCCGCGACGTAGGTTCCCGCCGTCCCGTTGGCGGGGAACGGGCCGGTCGTCGGAGTGGCCGCGTCGGTCACCAGGAGGCCGCCGAACGTCACCCAGTCTCCGATCTCCATGGGAGCCTGCGTGAACGCAGAAGGCGGCAGGTTGGCCACGCGGGGGTCGGTGGGATCGTTCATGGTGAAGAGGGTCTGGTACACGACCGGCGGTCCCGGCGAGACGACGGGCCGCTGCGCCTGCGGGCAGAGGGGATCGTCGGAGACGGCCGGATCGGTGCGCGGGATGCACATCGGGTAGCCGCTGGCGGCGATGACCGTTGGGTTGTCCGGATCCACGGTGAAGCGGATGTCGGGGGAGGTGACGCGCCCGTAGCGGCCGGTGGGGTCGTTCAGCCGGACGCGGGTGCCGTCGAGGTTGCTGCCGAG
>DASRTX010000426.1:0-8999 GCA_035655715.1 Myxococcales bacterium
CTCGAAGTGGAAGACCCAGCGGTGGAGCAGGTACTCGAGCAGCGTCCAGGAGAACACGCCGAGCGCGGCCCAGCCGGCGATGGCCAGGCCGCCCATCTGCTGCGCGGCCCGATACAGCATGTAGAGGGTGAACGGACCCCAGATGGCGACCACATGGATGGGCCGCACGCGCGAGAAGTACTTGTCCACCCACGGGATGGTGAACATCACGGGGCTGCCGCGGCGCGGGCGGTCCAGCTTCGGGTGCGGCGCGAGATAAAACATCGGGCCGGGTGTAAGGGATCATGCAGTTTCGCGCAAGGGAGAGGTACGACTTGGCGAGCGTCCGGCCGGCTGCATCGGTGGTGCTGGTCCGCGAGGGCGGCGAGGTGCTGTGGGTGCGCCGCGGCGAACAGCTCCGCTTCGCGGGTGGGTTCTATGCGTTTCCGGGCGGCGGCGTCGACGTCGCAGACGCCGGCGTTCCCCTGGATGCGGGCGAGGCGCTGGGCGCGGCCGAGGCTCCCTGCGTGGTGGCGGCGGCGCGCGAGCTGTTCGAGGAGGCCGGCGTGCTGGCCGTCCCTGGAGCACAGAGTATCTCCGCACCGGAGCGGAAGGCGATGCGGGAGGCCCTGCTGCGCCATCCCAAGCCGGTAGAGAAGGCGGCTTCCTTCGGCGACTTCCTCGCCCGCCACGGGTTGCGGCTGGATGCGCGCTGGTTCTCGCCCGCCGGCCGCTGGGTGACGCCGGCCGCGATGCCCATCCGCTTCGACGCGCGCTTCTACCTGGTGGAGATGCCCGCGGGAGAGGTGGCCGAAATCTGGCCCGGCGAGCTGGCCGACGGAGAGTGGATCCAGCCGCTGGAAGCGCTGCGGCGGTGGGAGCAGGGCACGGCGCTCCTGCATCCGCCCGCCTGGCATACGCTCAAGGCGCTGGCGTGGGCCGCGGGCCACTCGCGCGACGCGCTGCCGCTCCTGACCGCGCCGGAGAAGGCGCCGTGGAAGCTGCCCATCCGCGAGCACGTGGTGGAGCGCATCGAGTTCCAGCGCGGGCTCATCCTGGTGCCGCTGCGCGCGCCCACGCTTCCGCCGGCCACGCACACCAACTGCCTGCTCCTCGGCGACGAGGAGCTCTGGGTGGTCGATCCCGGCTCGCCCTGGCCCGAGGAGCAGGCCATCCTGCGCGAGACGCTCGACAAGCTGGCCGAGGAAGGTCGCAGGGCCGTGGGAGTGCTGCTCACCCACCACCACCCTGACCATACGGGCGGCGCGCAAGTGCTGGACCTGCCCATCGCCGCGACGCGCGAGACCGCGGAGCGCATCGACTTCAAGGTGGATCGCATCGTCGAGGACGGCGCGCGCTTCGAGGTGGGGCCGCGGGGCTGGCGCGCCTTGCACCTGCCGGGGCACACCCGGGGCCATCTCTGCCTGATCGAGGAAGGCAGCGGCGCGGTGGTGGCGGGCGACCTGGTCGCGGGCGTCGGCACGGTGATCGTCGATCCGCCCGAGGGCGACATGAAGGACTACCTCGACTCGCTGGATCGGCTGCTCGGCGAGAAGCCGGGATGCATCTATCCGGCGCACGGGCCGGTGATTCCGGCCGGCCCTGCCAGGCTGTCCGAGTATCGCGCGCACCGCCTGCAGCGCGAGCAACTGGTACTGGGCGCGCTGCGCAGATCGACCAACGCGGCCGTTCCGGCCGAACTGGTGCCGGCCGCCTATCCGGACGTGAAGCCGGATGTCTACCCGCTGGCGGAGCGCAGCCTCCTCGCGCACCTGTACAAGCTGGTGCGCGAGGGCCGCGCCAGGGAGAGCGGCGGCCGCTTCACGGCTTCCGACTGAGTCCTCAGTGCGCGGCCGCCGGCATCGCGGTGGGGGCCGCCGTGTTGTCCTTGAGGAAGCGGATGAGCTGCCCGTACATGCGCTCGCGGGCGCCCTCGTCGAAGAAGCCGTGCCCTTCCTTCGATTCCACCAGCCACTCGGGGTCGTGTCCCTGCGCCCGCAGCGCGTCGCGCAGCCGCTCGGCGTGCTCGATGGGAGCGCGGTTGTCCTGCTTTCCGTGGATGAGGAAGACGCGCGCCTTGATCTTGTCGGCGTGGCGCACGGGCGACATCTCGTCGAGCAGGCGCTCGTCCCGGCCGACGGCAGTGCGCACGTAGCCGCGGCCCAGCGAACTCCAGGAGATGTCGCCGGTCTTCTCCATGAGGGCCAGGTCGTAGATGCCGGCATATCCCACGGCGCAGCGGAAGAGGTCGGGCGCGAGGATGGCGCTCTGCATCGCCGCGTAGCCGCCGAAGCTGGCTCCGTAGATGCAGATGCGACCCGGATCCGCGAAGCCCTTGCGCACGGCGAAGCGAGTGGCGTCGATGATGTCCTCGATCATCCGACTGCCCCACTTGCGGTAGCCGGCTTCTTCGTAGGCGTCGCCGTAGCCTGCCGACCCGCGGTAGTTGACCTGCAGCACGGCGAAGCCCTCGTGCGCGAGCAGCTGCGCCTCGGAATCGAATCCCCAGGAATCTCGGACCTGGTGGGGCCCGCCGTGGGGCAGCACGATCATGGGCGGCGGTCCCTCCGTCTTGGCTGACGGCAAGGTGACGTAGCCGTGGATGCGGAAACCGTCGCTGGCAGCGATGTGGAAGGCGGACATCTCCGCCATCGAGTCCGGCTTCACCCAAGGCCGTGCCTGCGCGATGGTCTCCGCGGTCATGGTGGCCACGTTCATGAGCAGGAACTCTCCCGGATTGCGGTCGCTGTAGGCGCGCACCAGAACCTTGCCGTCGTCGTCGGTGGTGTTGAGAAACTCGACGTTCTCGTTGGGCCGGGCGGCCAGGAGCCCTTGCAAGGCGCGGCTGAGCGGGTGCTTGGGATCTACGAACTCGTAGTTGGGCAGGTCCGGCTCGTACTCGAGGGCGATGATCCGGCCGGTGGCGCTGTCGGTAATCGAATCGGAGAAGGGGACTGACGGATTCTGCGCGATCAACTTGCGCTCGCCGGTGTCGATCGACACCGCATAGAGGGCGAACCCGTCCGAGACCGGCTCGCTCACGTAGAGCGTCCGATCCTTGGAGACGAAACCGAAAGGCCAGCTGCGCTTGGTGACGCCGCGGATGGATTGAAGCTCCCGCCAGCCCTCCTCGCCCAGGAAGTAGAAGAACCTGGCCCTCACATCCTTGTCGGAGGCGATGGCGATGCGCAGCTCACCATTCTCGTCGGTGAGGAAGGATGCCCCAGGCATCGGGCTGTGGGCGACCCGGGTCTTGAGGCCGCTATAGACGTCGAGCTTGTAGATGTCGGCGCCTTCATCCCGCGCGTCGTCCCAGGCGGTCTGCTCGATCAGGACATGCCGTGGATCGTTGCGCAAAGTGCTGATCACGAAGCCCCAGGCGCGCTCGCCCTCGGCCTTGCGAAGGTGCGACCCGACCTGCTGGGATCCGCCGCGATAGCCGAAGATGATCCGGCCGTTGGTGCCATTGGCATCCACCGCGAAGATCTCCCCGCGGTTCAGCGGCCGGGCCAGGTACCCCTCGCGGTCGATGCCCTGGATCACCACGCGCTCGTCGTTGGCCCAGAAGAAGCGGCCCAACGTCGTCTGGCCCTCTGGCCTGAGGGTGTAGATGATCTTATGGCTGGCCTGCTCGATGAAGCTGAGCGACCGCTGTCCGCTCTCCTCCGAGAGGGCCGCCAGGTACGTCCCCTTGGGAGAGACCTTCACCGAGATGAACTGCGGATCGCGGGAGAAGACCGCGATCCCCGAGGGGGCGGCACTGGAGCCGGTCTCCACGTGCTTGCAGGAAGCGAGAAGCGCCGCGGCGGCGAGCAGGGCATGGCGAGATTGCATGGTGTCCCTCCGAAAGTACCCCGCGAGGAATCCAGACGAGGGCCGGTGCCGTCAACCATTCTCTTGGTTCGTATTTGATTACAGAAGACTAAACGCCGGGCAGCTCGAGCTGGCGGTGCTCGCGGATGGCGACGGCGTCGATGCCGCGGCGGCGCAGGTGGTGGGCCAGCTCCTCGGCGTGACCGTCGATGGTGTAGACGCGCCGCGCACCCGACCGCGCCGCGTGCTCCACCAGGTCGTCGAAACCGGCGTGGTCGGCGAGCGGCAGCGCCTCGTCGGCCCCGGGAATGCCGTCCATGGCGCGGCCGGAGAGCGCGCAGATGCGATGCTTGCCGAGGCCAAGCCGGGGCACGCGCGCGGTGGGCGGCACAACCACCACCTCGCCCTCGCCGTCGACGCGCGAAAAGCCCTGCAGTGGGACGCCCTGGGCGGCGTAGACCTCGCAAGCCCGGAACGCGGTGGGGTGGAGCCGAAGCGTGCGGCGCCCCGCGAAGTAGCGGACGAGATCCTGCGCCACGCCGAGGGCCGCGGCCACCAGGACGGGTGTCCGGCCCTCGCCCAGCGCGCGCTCCACGAATGACTTCACCTGCTCCAGCAGCTGCTCGCGCGGCGGGAAGGCATAGCGCGGGTGTCCGTAGAGGGCGCGCAGGGCCAGCGCGTCGCAGGAGACGGCCTCCAGCGCCTCGGCGGTGAGCGAAGCGCGGGAGCCCATGCCACCGATGTCGCCCGCGTAGACCAGATCGAGTCCGTTCGCCTCGCAACGGACCTGCGCGCTGCCGAGCACGTGCCCCGCGGGATGCAACGTCAGCCGCAGCGAGCCCAAAGCGAACGTCTGGCCATACGCGGCCGGGAGCGCCGCGGTGCGTCGCAGGGCCCGCGGCAATGCCGCCGTCAGCAGCTGGATGGTGGGAGGGCTGGCGACCATCCGCTCGGGCAGGACCGGTGGAGCGCCCCGCGCATGCGCGAGGAAGCCCATCGGAGGGCGCCCATGCGGCTCCAGATAAAGCGCGTGCCCGCGCACCCGCAGTCCGTGGGCTGCGCGCTCGACTTCGGGCGGGTCCAGCCTGGCAGGCACGTGAAGGCATGTAGCAGGGAGGCGCACATCCGCAAGTTTGTTTACCTACCCTACCGCGCGCTTCAGGGCGCGGAATGCTGCACCCACCTCCCCGACCACCACACCGACGACGATCAGGCTTCCTCCGAGGAGTTCCCGTAAGGTGAGCCGCTCGCCGATCAGCAAGGCCGCCCAGAGCGCCGCGAACACCGGCTCCAGGCTACTGATCAACGCCACCCGGACAGGAGGTAGAATTTTTTGCGCCCAGGTCTGGATCCCGAACGCCAGCAGCGTCGCGAAGACCGCCAGGTACACCAAGGCCAACCACAGCCGCGGCTCCCCGGAAAAATGCTGACGCTCCACCAGCGGCCCCGCTACCGCCGCGACCGCAAACGTGGTGGCGAGCTGCAGCAACAAGAGCGGCAACACCGGATGCCGCGCCGCCACCCGCCCCAGCACCACGATCTGACCGGCGAACACCACCGCGCAGAGCAGCGTCAGCGCGTCGCCCGTCGCGGTGGCCTGGGCCGCGTCGGACCACGGAGCGGAGAGCGCGGTCATCCCCGCGAACGCGAGCAGCACGCCTGCCAGGGCCGGCGGCGCAGGCCGCTTGCGAAAGAAGGCGAACTCGATCAGCGGCGTCAGCACCACCAGCGTGCCGGTGAGGAAGCCGGAGCGCGAGGCCGTGGTGCGGGAGAGGCCTTCGGTCTGGAAGAGGAACCCGAGCCCGAGCAGCGCGCCAGCGAAGACGCCGTCGCGCAGGAGCCCGCCGCGGAGCGCGCGGAGCTGGGCGCGGCCCGCCTTCGTACCCAGCATGAAGCCGGCGAGGAGCGCGCAGGCGATTCCCATGCGCACCGCCACCAGCAAGAGCGGCGAGGCCGAGGACCGGCCGAGCAGCGAGCGGAGGATGGCGAAGCTGCTCCCCCAGACCGCCATGATCAGCGTGAGGGCGAGGTCAGCCAACGAAGAAGAACCCCATGCCCAGGACCGCGTAGACGGCGAGGAGGAACGCCCCCTCCAGCCAGTGGGTCTCGCCATCGAGGGCAATCATCGACAGCGCCAGCACCGAGAGGCCTACCGAGACCACTTCGAACCGGGTGAAGGCGAGATCCATGGGCACGCCGAGCGCGATGCCGCAGAAGACCAGCACCGGAGCCACCAGGAGGGCGATCTGCTTGGACGACTCCCAGGCGATGCCCAGCGCGACATCCATCTCGCCGCGGCGGGCGAAGAGCAGCGCGGTGGAATGCTCCGCGGCATTGCCGACGATGGCCACGATGATCACGCCCACGAAGGTCTCCGGCAGGTGCAGCGTGGTGACGGCGCCTCCCAGCGCATCGACCAGCAGCTCGCTGGCCAGCGCGGTCGCGGCGGCGGCGAGAAGCAGCCGCCCGAGATCGAACCAGAGCGGCGCGTGCGCGGGTGGGGTCGCCGCGCGTTCCGCCGCGGCCTCCGCGGGCGTGGCCGCCACGTGCTCCCGCTCGGAGGCCATCTGCTCCCGGTGCGTGCGCAGCCCGAACCAGAGCGAGAGCGCGTACATCACCACCAGGACCACCGAGATCTCCTCGGAAAGCAGGCCGGGGTTGTAGCGCGGGTTCCTGCTCACCGAGAGGATGGTGGGAACGGCCAGCGCCACCACCGCGAGGAAGAGGGTGGCGGTGCTGGAGGAAGCCGCCAGCCGGTTGAAGCGCAGCCGCGAGAAGCGGGCGCCGCCCACTACGATGCTGACGCCGCCCACCAGGAGGAGATTCCCCAGGATGGAGCCGGTGATGCTTCCCTTCACCAGATCCACGTGTCCGTGGCGCAGCGCGGAGATGCCCAGGATCAATTCGGCGGCGTTGCCGAAGGTGGCGTTGAGCAGGCTGCCGGCGGCGGGGCCCATGCGCCCGGCCAGTGCCTCGGTGGCGTCGCCCATCGCCTTGGCCAGGGGGATGAGCGACGCGCAGGCGACGAAGAAGGTGACGGCGTCCCGGTGCAGGAAGCGGTGCGATAGCCACGCGGCGGGAAGCAGAAGCCAGGCCGCGCGCCAGAGCCATCGGGACATTCAAGAAACCTCGAACCGGATCGTGCCGGCGGTCTCCTTTCGCACGACATGGCCCTGCTCTTCCAGCACTTCCAGGTTGCCCATCACTTCCGAGAGCGTCAGGTAGAGCTGGTGCTCTCGCGCGTGCGGGAACACCCGGGGGGCGAGCTCAGCCGGCGTGGAGGACTTCTCGCGCAGCAGCTCGAGGATGCGCTGCTGGCGCTTCTCGTAGAAGGCGAGCAGCCGGTCGATCACCTCGACATGGCCGGAGAAGGGCTCCGAATGGCCCGGCGCGATCAGCTCTGCAGGCAAGGCGCGCGCCCGCTGCGCGGACTTCAGATAGGCGACCAGCGCCTTGTGCGTGGGTTCGGGCTGCCCCTCGAGATCGAGCAGCGGGTTGGGCGAGACCCGCTCGAGCAGGTGATCGTCGGAGAAGAGCACGCGCGGCTCGCGCGCCCAGAGGCAGACGAGGCCCGGCGTGTGCCCGGGCAGGTGCAGCACCTCGGCGGAGAAGTGTTTGAAGCGCAGGACGGACCCGTCGGGGAGCGGCTCCACCTGCTCCAGTGGCCGCGCCATGCGGAGCGCGTCCTGCCAGTGGATGCGCACGTGGTCGAGCAGGTGCGCCGGCGCCCCCAGCCTGGTGACGTACCCGGCGTAGAGCTCCAGCCGCCTGGCGGTCCGGTCGCGCCCGAGCAGCTTGTCGTGGTCGCGCACGTGCGCGTAGACGGGCGCGCCGGACGCCTCCTGCGCCGCGCGCGCGTAGCCGTAGTGATCGATGTGGCCGTGGCTGACGAAGATGCGGCGGACGTCGCCCAGCGAAAGACCCAGCCGCGCGAAGCCGTCGAGCAGGGCCGCCTTGCCTTCCTTCGTGCCGATGCCGGCGTCGAAGAGGGCGATGCCGCCGCCCTCCTCCTCGATGGCGTAGACGTTGGCCGGCCCGCCCGCCTCGGGGAACGGCACCGGAACCGGGATCCGGTGGACCCCGAGGCGCGTGAGGCCCGCCGTCACTTCAGCTTCTTCACTTCCTCCGTCAGCTCCGGCAGCGCCTTGAAGAGATCCGCCACCAGCCCGTAGTCGGCCACCTGGAAGATGGGCGCCTCGGGGTCCTTGTTGATGGCCACGATGGTCTTCGACCCCTTCATTCCGGCGAGGTGCTGGATGGCGCCCGAGATGCCCGCGGCGATGTACAGCTTGGGAGCCACCACCTTGCCGGTCTGGCCGACCTGGAGGTCGTTGGGCTGCCAGCCCGCGTCCACCACGGCGCGCGAGGCGCCCACCGCGGCGCCGAGGACGTCGGCCAGCGCTTCCACCGCCTTGAAGTCGCCCTTGGTGCCGCGCCCGCCCGAAACCACCGCCGAGGCCTCGGTCAGCTCGGGACGCGCGCTCTTCACCTCGTTGAACTCGATGAACCTGGTCTTCGCGGCGGGCGCGCTGACCGAGAGCGCCTGCACGTTGCCGGCGGAGCCAGCCTTCTGCGCGGCGGCGAACTCGGTGGCCCGCACCGTGATCACCTTCACCGGCGTGGTCACCTCGACGGTGGCGATGGCGTTGCCCGCCCACATGGCGCGCTTGAACTGGTTGCCGCTCACCACGCCGAGGATGTCGGAGGCCACCCCCGCGGAGAGCTTGGCGGCGATCCGCGGCGCGATGTCCTTGCCGTAGGCGGTCGCCGCGATCACCACGTCGGTGGCAGAGGCCTTCTTGGCTGCCTCCGCCGCGGCGGCCGAATGCGTCTCGGCGATGGCGTGCTCGAAGCCCGCGCCCTCCACCGCGTAGACGGTGCCGACGTAGGCCGCCAGCTCCTGCGCCGCCTGCTGCGCGCCGGCGCCGATGGCCACGCCCTGGATGGTGGCGCCATTTTTCTGCGCCAGCTGCTGCGCGGCGGTCAGCGCGTTCAGCGTCGCCTTCTTCAGATGCCCGTGGGACTGCTCCGCGATCACCAAGATCGTCGCCATTTCAGACCACCTTCGCTTCTTCGTGGAGCTTCTTCACCAGCGTCGCCACGTCCGGGACCTTGATGCCTGCCACGCGGGCGGGCGGCGCATCCACCCGCACCACCTTCACCTTGGGCGTCACGTCCACGCCCAGTGTGGACGGCGCGAGCTCCTG
>DASRTX010000427.1:0-7447 GCA_035655715.1 Myxococcales bacterium
CGACATCAGATCTTCGTCCGCCGGTCCCATCGCGTCCTTACGTCCGAGCCGGACTGGAGGTTACGCGATCGCGTCGTAAGATGCAGGGATGTACCTGCTCCTCGCCGCTTCCTTCTTCGTCGTCGACGGTCATGCAGACACCCCGCAGTTCTTCCTCGACCTCGACACCGACCTGAGCCAGGCGGGCGGGCAGATGGTCGACCTGCCGAAGGCACGAAAGGGCGGGCTTGGCGGCGTGTTCTTCAGCATCTGGGTGGACCCGGACGTCTACGGCGCCCATCCTGCGCGGCGGGCGCTCGACTTGATCGACGCCGTCCGCCTTCAAGTCGAACGGCACCCCGGCGAGCTTTTGCTGGCCACCACGGCGGCGGAAGTGGAGGCGGCGCAGAAGGCGCGCAAGCTGGCGGTGCTGATGGGCGTGGAAGGCGGACACGCCATCGAGGGCGATCTCCGCCTGCTGCGCAACTTCCACCGCCTGGGCGTGCGCTACATGACGCTCACCTGGTCGAACACCAACGACCTCGGCGACTCCTCGGGGGACATGAACAAGCCCGAGGTGAAGCACCACGGGGGCCTCACCGACCTGGGCCGCCGCGCCGTCCAGGAGATGAACCGGCTGGGCATGCTGGTGGACGTCTCGCACGTCGCCGACAAGACGTTCTTCGACGCGCTGGAGGTGAGCCGGGCCCCGGTGATCGCCTCGCACTCGTCATCTCGCGCGCTCACCAACCATCCCCGCAACCTGACCGACGAGATGCTGCGGGCGGTGGCGAAGAACGGCGGCGTGGTGATGGTGAACTTCTTCTCCGCCTTCGTCGACGAGGAGTTCCGCAAGGCGTTCGAGGCCCTGCGCCCCGAGCTGGACAAGGCGGTCGCCGAGGTGAACGCGAAGTACAAGGACGACCCGGCGGCGCGCACCAGGGCCTGGTTCGAGGCGGAGTGGCGCATCACCTCGCGGATTCCGCGGCCGCCCTTCGAGTCCCTCATCGCGCACATCGAGCACGTGGCGCGCGTGGCGGGCGTCGATCACGCAGGCATCGGCTCGGATTTCGACGGCATCTCCTCGCTGCCGCAGGGAATCGACTCGGCGGCGGACCTGCCGCGGATCGCGGCGGCGCTGCAGAAGCGGGGCTTCACCCAGCGCGAGGTGGCGAAGATCTTCTCCGGGAACATCCTGCGGGTGATGCGCGCCGTCGAAGCGGTGGCAGCAGGGAGCACGGCTCGAGGCGGAGCGCGGGCCGGTCTCAGCCGGTAGCTTCTTCCTCGGACTCCTCGTTCCCGAACAGCTCCTTCACCTTGGCGAAGAACGACTTCGACTGGGGGTGCGAATCCTCGCCGGCCAGCGCCGCGAACTCCTCGAGCAGGTCGCGCTGCTTCTTGGTCAGCTTCTCCGGCACCTCCACCGTCACGCGGACGTGCTGGTCGCCCCGCTGGTAGCCGTTGAGGTGGGGAATGCCCTTGCCGCGCAGCCGGAAGACCTTGCCGCTCTGCGTGCCCGAGGGGATCTTCATCTTCACCTTGCCGTCGAGGGTGGGCACCTCGATGGTGGAACCCAGCGCCGCCTGGGTGAAGCTGATCGGCACCTCGCAGATGACCTCGGTGTCCTCGCGGATGAAGATGGGGTGCTCGAGCACGTGCACCACCACGTAGAGGTCGCCCGGAGGTCCGCCGCGCTCGCCCGGCTCGCCCTCTCCGGTGAGCTTGAGCCGCGTGCCGGTGTCGACGCCGGGCGGCACCTTGACGGTGAGCACGCTCTCGGTCTCCACCTTGCCCGCTCCGCGGCAGGTCTGGCAGGGATCGGTGATCACCTTGCCCGTGCCCTGGCAGTGGCCACACGTACGCGAGATCTGGAAGAAGCCCTGCGTCATGCGCAGCTCGCCCGCGCCGTTGCAGGTAGGGCAGGTCTTGGGGCCGGTGCCGGGCTTGGCGCCCGAGCCATGGCAGGTTGCGCACTGCTTGTGGCGGGGGATCTTCACCTTGGCTTCGCTGCCGAAGGCCGCCTCGGTGAAACTGACCTCCAGGTTGTAGCGGAGGTCGGCTCCGCGCTGGCGCCCGCCGCCCCGCTGGCGGCCGCGCTGCCCGAAGATCTCGCCGAAGATGTCCCCGAAGATGTCGTTGATGTTGCCGGTGAAGCCGGCCTCGAAAGGGCCGGGGCCGAAACCGCCGGGTACTTGATGACCGAACCGGTCGTACTTGGCGCGCTTGTCCGGGTCGGCCAGGATCTCGTAAGCCTCCGAGCACTCCTTGAACTTCTCTTCGGCGGCCTTGTCGCCGGGGTTCTTGTCCGGATGGTGCTGGAGGGCCAGCTTGCGGAAGGCGCTTTTCAGCTCCTGTGCCGTGACCGTCCGGGAAACGCCGAGAATTTCGTAGTAATCGCGCTTCTGTGACACCGTGACTCCCGGGGAACAGGCAAGCAGGCGCTCGACGCGCCTCGTCTAACGTAAGAACAACGCCACGCGTGTCAATGACTCCAGAAAAGATCAGTCCTGGCTAGGTCTTGGCGGCGGCTTTCTTGTCGTCGCCGCCGGAGTAGAGGGCGTCGGCGATGCGGTAGGCCGAGCCTTCCAGGCGCTGCACGGCCGCCTTGATCTTGGGCAGATCCTCGGTGCCGACCACCGCCTTGAGCGCCTCGAGGTCGGCCCGGATCTCGGCCATGTCCTTGGAGGGCAGGAGCGTCGAGTACTCCTCCAGCGCCTTCTCGGTGGTGTAGATGAGGCCGTCGGCGGAGTTCTTCACGTCCGCCAGCTCCTTCTTCTTCTTGTCGCCCGACTTGTGCTGCTCCGCGTCGGCGATCATCTTCTGGATCTCCTGCTCGGTGAGTCCGGAAGAGGCCACGATGCGGATGCTCTGCTGCTTGCCGGTGCCCAGGTCCTTGGCGCTGACGTGGACGATGCCGTTGGCGTCGATGTCGAACGCCACCTCGATCTGAGGCACGCCGCGCGGGGCCGGCGGGATGCCCACCAGCTCGAAGCGCGCCAGCGTCTTGTTGTCCTGGGCCATCTCGCGCTCGCCCTGCAGCACGTGCACGTTGACGATGGGCTGGTTGTCCACCGCGGTGGAGAAGACCTGCGACTTGCGCGCGGGGATGGTGGTGTTCTTGTCGATGATCTTGGTGAAGACGCCGCCCGCCGTCTCCACGCCCAGGGACAGCGGCGTGACGTCGAGCAGGAGCACGTCCTTCACCTCGCCCTTGAGCACGCCGCCCTGGATGGCCGCGCCGATGGCCACCACCTCGTCGGGGTTGACGCCCTTGTGCGGCTCCTTGCCGAAGAACTTCTGTACCGTCTCCTGCACCTTGGGCATGCGCGTCATGCCGCCGACCAGGATGACGCGGTCGATCTCGCGGGTGGTGATGCCCGCATCCTTGAGGGCGATCTTGCACGGCTCGATGGTCTTCTGCACCAGGTCGCCGACCAGCTCTTCCAGCTGGGCGCGGGTCATGGTTTCGGTCAGGTGCTTGGGGCCGGTGGCATCGGCGGCGATGAAGGGCAGGTTGACGTCGGTCTCGGAGGCCGAGGAGAGCTCGTGCTTGGCGCGCTCAGCGGCCTCCTTCAGGCGCTGCAGGGCCATGCGGTCCTTGCGCAGGTCGATCTTCGTCACCTTCATGAACTTGTCGTTCAGCGAGTCGACGATGCGCTGGTCGAAGTCCTCGCCGCCCAGGAAGGTGTCGCCGTTGGTGGCCTTGACCTCGAAGACGCCGGAGTTCAGCTCGAGCACCGAGATGTCGAAGGTGCCTCCGCCCAGATCGTAGACGGCGATCTTCTCGGCGCCCGAGGTGCGCATGGCCGCGCCGGCCTTGCCCGTGCCCCCGCCCTGCGCCCTGTCGAGGCCGTAGGCGAGCGCGGCCGCGGTGGGCTCGTTGATGATGCGCAGGACGTTGAGGCCGGCGATGCGTCCCGCGTCCTTGGTGGCTTGCCGCTGCCCGTCGTTGAAGTAGGCGGGGACGGTGATCACTGCCTCCGTCACCGGCTCGCCGAGGTAGTCCTCGGCGGTCTGCTTCATCTTGGCGAGGATCATCGCCGAGACCTCGGCGGGGCTGTAGCGTTTGCCGCGCAGCTCCACCCAGGCGTCGCCGTTCTCGGCGGCGACGATCCGGTACGCCGAGACGGAGATGCTCTTCTTCACCTCTTCGGATTCGAACTTGCGGCCGATCAGCCGTTTCACCGCGAAGACGGTGGCCTCCGGGTTGGTGATGGCCTGCCGCTTGGCGATCTGGCCGACCAGCCGCTCTCCGGCCTCGGTAAAGCCCACCATCGACGGAGTGGTGCGGCTCCCCTCCGAATTGGGGATCACCACGGGCTCGCCGCCTTCCATGACGGCGACGCAGCTGTTGGTGGTTCCGAGATCGATGCCGATGACCTTGGGCATGCAGCTGGTCTCCTCGGTCAATCTACCCTAAAGCCCGCACGTCGGTACCAGACGATCGGACGCACACACGCTCCGCTCATGCCGTCCCGCCGTCGCCGGCTGTTCCCGAGGGAGCGGGAGGCCCTCCGGCGGGTGTGCGAGCCTTGGCTACAACGACCGCCGCAGGTCGGACCAAACGGTCGTTGAGCTTGTACCCACGCGCCATCTCCGACACCACCGTCCCGGCCGGCTGATCGGATTCCTGCTGCATCAGCGCCTCGTGGAGGCTTGGATCGAAGGGCTGTCCCACGGCGCTGAAGCCCTGGACGCCATGCTTGGCCAGCGTCGTCTCGAAAAGCTTCTGCACCAGCTTCACTCCCTCGATCACCTGCGAATGATCGTGCTGCTCGGCATGGTCGAGCGCGCGCTCCAGGTTGTCCATCACGGGCAGGAAGTCCTTGAGCAGCCGCTCCACCCCGAACTTCTGCACGTCCTCCTTCTCCCTCAGCGCGCGCTTCTTGAAGTTGTCGAACTCCGCGGCGGCCCGGAGCAGGCGCTCGTGGGTGTCCTTGAGCCGCTCGCCCGTCTCCCGCGCCCGCTTGAACGACTCCTCGAGCTGCGCCTCGAGCAGCGCGACCCTGCGCTGCAGCGCCTCCGCGTCGGCGGGAGGGGAGCCCTGGTCGGGCACCGCGCGCTCCTCTTCCACCGCCGCCTCCGGCGGGACCTGCGTGTCGTCAGGAGCCAAGGACTGTCCTCCAGAGAAGGCGCGTAACATAGCGCAGCAGCGCGGTTCGCCAAGTCCTGTGCTACACGGGGGCCATGCCGCGCGCTCTTCTCTTCCTCGCGATCGCAGCCTGCGCCGCACCCCAGCAACAGGAAATCTCCGTGCCCACCCCGGTGCGCCTGGTCGAGCCGGGGGAGTGCACAAAGGACGCCGGGGCGGCCTGCTACCAGAAGGGTCGGTCGCTGCTCGAGAGCCGCAAGCCGGAATGGGCGCAGGCTTCCATGGAGTACATCGATCGCGCCTGTGCCGCCGGCACAGACCAGGCCTGCGACCTGGCGGATCTGGCCTTCAAGGGGCCGGTGCGCATCTCGGGCCGGGCGGTGCGCACTACGAGCGAAGTGCGTCAGCAGCACCGGTCGGGAACGGTGGCGGTCCGCTGCGTCCTGAATACCGAGGGGACCCTGCGCGACTGCGTCGTGCTGCAATCCGTGCCGGGCATGGATCCGGAGGTGCTCGACGCCATCGGCACCCGCCGCTACCAGCCCGCAACCTGGGGCGGCAACCCGGTGGAAGTGCCCTTCGACGTCCAGATCGAGGTCAAATAGGAAGATCGAGCGCGCTAGGACTCCGCGTCCAGCGTCAGGCCGACGGTCCGGGCGGTGAGCTCGACCAGGGGGATGACGCGCGAGTAGTCCATGCGGGTGGGGCCGATCACGCCGAGGGCCCCCACCACCTCGCCCTTCAGCTTGTAGGGCGCCGCGACGATGGCGAGGTCGGGCTCGACGATGCCGCTCTCCGCCCCGATGAAGATCTGCAGCTCCTCCGCCGCCAGGGTCCGGTCCAGCACCGAGAGCAGGCGCTCCTTCTCCTCCAGGGCGCGGAAGAGCGCGCGGATCTTCGCCAGATCGTAGGCCAGCGCTTTCTCTTCCAGGAGCGAGGACTGGCCTTCGATCAACATGGAGGGCGACTCCACCTGCACCGCCTCGGCGCCGAGCGCGAGCGCGTGGGCCTGCAACTCGCCCAGCTCACGGCGGTCCCGCTCCAGCTCGGTGCGCACGCGCGCCTGCGCCTCCGCCAGCGTGTGATCGGCGATCAGCGCGTTGAGGTAGTTGGCCGCCTGCTCCAGCTCGCCTGCCGAGAGCGTCTGCCGCATCGCCAGGAGCCGGTTGCGGATCGCGCCGGAGCGAGAGACCAGCACCGCCAGCACGCGGCCCTCGCGCAACATGAGGAATTCGATGCGCTGCAGCCGCTCCGATTGCGGCCGCGGCAGGGCCACCACCGCCGCGTGCCGGGTCAAGGCGTGCAGCACGCGCGATGCGGCGGTCATCAGGCCGTTCACCTGCGTGGCCTCGTGGGCCCGCCGCTCGATCTGCTCGCGCTCCTCCGGCAGCGGTTGACGGACCCGCAAGAGCGCGTCGACGTAGTAGCGGTAGCCGCGGGCGGTGGGAATGCGCCCCGCGCTGGTGTGCGGCTTTTCCAGGAACCCCATCTCCTCCAGATCGGCCATCACCGCGCGCACCGTGGCGGAGGAGACGTCGACATCCGGGCGGCGGGCGATCGCATGGCTGCCCACCGGCTCTCCGCCGTGGATGTAATCGCGCACGATCGCCGCGAGCACGCGCCGCTCGCGCTCGTCGAGCTGGTCGGAGGAGCCCGGATGCAGACCGGGGAACTCTCTGCGCGCCGCCATGGGTAAGGAACGGTAGCCGGGCCACCCTGCCGACGCAACGGTGGCTCGAAAGCTCATTTGCCCTTGCCGCTCCCCGGGATACAGTGCGGGCCGGATGGCGACCTCCGCGCACCAGGATCTGCTGCCGCAGGACGAGCACGATGCGCCGCTGCGCCAGCTCACGCCCACTGCCTTCCCGCCTGCGACGCGGACGTCCCCCACCAATCCGGCGGTGCGGCCGGTGAGGGCCGGCCGCGGAGCCGGCGCTGCCCGCCGCGTGGGACTCTTCATCAAGGTCTTCCTCGGCGACATGAGCATCTGGGCGGTGCTCTCCGGGGTGCTCGCCTACGAGGTGTTCCGCCGCGGGCTCGATCCCCAGCACGCCATCGCCGGAGCGGCCGCCGGCCTCCTCGTCGCCATCGCCATCTCGCTGGGCCTCAAGCAGATCGCCAACCGCATCGTGCGCCTCAACCGCAGCGCGCTGGAGATCAGCCGCGGCGACCTCTCCAAGGGCCTCCCTTCCGAGAGCCGCTCCTTCTTCGGCGCCGACGAGGTGGACGAGCTGTCGGTAGCCATCTCCCACATGCAGGAGAACCTGCGCGACCTGGTGCGGCACATCCAGAACACCAGCCGTGCCGTGGCCGACTCTGCCGACGAGATGCAGGTCTCCACCGGCAACGTCACCGCCTCCGCCGAGGAGATCAAGG
>DASRTX010000428.1:0-8441 GCA_035655715.1 Myxococcales bacterium
GCGCTAGCCGCGGTCGGACGGCGGCGTCTTCGCGCGCGTGGCCACCGCAGCCGAGATGACCGACTGCTCGAGCTTGGGAATGGCCGCCTTGGCGCCGCCGCCGCCGACCGCTTCGGAGATGGAGCCGAGCGCCCCGAGGAGCGCGCTCGCCTCGTACGGGATGAAGATCTTGTTCTGTCCGGAGCTCATCGATTGCAGCGCCTCGATGTACTTCAAGGCGAGGATCTGCGGCGAGACGCCCGCCTCGTTGATGGCCTTGAACTGCGTGGTCATCGCCTGCGCCGAGCCGTTGGCGCGGAGGATCTCGGATTGCCGATCTCCTTCCGCGCGCGCGATCTGCGAGTCGCGGTCGCCTTCGGCGGCGAGGATCTTGGCGGCCTTCTCGCCTTCGGCCCGGAGGACCGCCCCCTGCTTCTGCCCCTCCGCGGTAGTCACCTGCGCGCGCCGCTCGCGTTCCGCCTGCATCTGCAGCGCCATCGAGTCCTGGATCGACTTGGGCGGATCGATCTCGCGGATCTCGACGCGCGTGACCTTGACGCCCCACTTCTCGCTCGCCTCGTCCAGCACCTCGCGCAGCCGCACGTTGACGTGGTCGCGGCTCGTCAGCGATTCGTCGAGGGTCAGGCCGCCCATGAGATTGCGCAGGTTGGTCCGCGTCAGCTGGTCGATGGCGTATCCCACGTCCTGGATCTCGTATTTCGCCTTCACCGGATCGATCACTTGGTAGTAGATGACCGAACCCACTCCCATGCCGACGTTGTCGCGGGTGATCACCTGCTCGCTGTCGAGCCCCAGCACCATCTCGCGCATGTCGACATGATTCTGCAGCGCCGGCTGTCCCTGGCGCCGCATCAGGAACGGGCTGGGCTTGTCGATGAGCGGCAGCACGACGTTGAGCCCGCTCTGCAGCGTCCGGTGATAACGGCCGAGCCGCTCGATGATCATCACGTGCGCCTGCGGGACGGTGCGCAGCGTCATGCGCAAGAAGAGGATGGCGACGAGCGCAAGGACTCCGGCGACGATGAAGCTCATGGTGACCCTCGTTCCAGTGGAATGATCAAGAGACAAAGACCTTCGCGCTGCACCACCTGCGCCTCGGCTCCAGCGACGATCTCGCCCACCAGGGACCGCGCCTTCCAGTGCTCGCCGGTGAGAAGCACCACGCCCTCGTCATCCTCGGTCACCGGCTGGACCACCCGGACGCGCTTGCCAATGATGGCTTCGGCGTTGGTGACGAGCCGGCGCGTGCGGCGGCCGTGGGCCCAGCGCGCCAGCAGGGGGACCTCGACCAGCGCGGCAGCGGCGAAGCAGAGTACCTGCGCGGTCAGGCCGGCCCCCAATGCGGAGGCCAGCGCCGCCGGCAGACAAGCCAGCGCGAAGGCGAGGAGCACGAACGCGCCGTGCAAGAGTTCGCCGCCCGCGAGAAGCAGCGCGGCCGCGACCCAGAGCTCCCACCCGGAAGGGTGCATGAGCCGAGCATACGCGCCCAGGGCGCTCACCGCCTAGGAGCACTGGGACTGCCCGTATGGGACGAGTGGCCGCCTATTGGATATGATGCGGGCAGTTGATGCCGGCGCGGCAGGCACCGGGGCCGTCAAGGAGGAGCGCCATGACTGATCTGCGGGTGCCAAAGCGTCGAGTCCCCGTCGAGATCGTGCAAGTCGGCGGCGCCGTGCGCCGTATCGCGGTGTTCCTGGCCGAGGCAGTGGCAAGTCATGCCGGTCCGGAGCGCCTCGCCGACATCCTCAACGGCCAGGACGAATTCATCCCCGCCTTCGATGAGCAGGCGGCGGCGATGACCTTCCTCAACCGCGCCGCCGTGGCGCTGGCACGGATGACGGGCCAGGTCGAGGTGGACGGCGCCAACGACGTCACCGTCTCCAGCGAGCACGACGTGGAGATCACGCTGCTCGACGGGTCGCGGCTCCGCGGGCTGATTTCCTACTCGCTGCCGTCCGATCGTTCGCGACTGGTCGATTTCCTGAACGATGCGACACCGTTCTTCCAACTCGTCGAGGGCGACTCGGTGACGCTGGTGAGTCGGCGCCAGGTGGCCCGAGTCGCCGTCGTGCAAGGTTGATGACTCATCCTGCTGGCAGCTTCCATCTGCCCGGGCCGTAGGCCGCAAGCAGCAAGAGACCACCGGCGATCCCCATGTTCTTCAGGAAGTGCGTCTGCAGCATTCCTGCCGAGGCTGGGGAGGCCGGCCAGAAGGGGTGGAGGAGGAGGCTGAGGATCACGAGGTACGCGAACATGACCGCGGCCGCGGGCCGCGCCGCGAAACCGGTGAGCAGGCAGATCACGCCGACCGACTCGATGACGAGCGCTGCGGTCAGGAGCGGTGCGGTGAAGCCGATCCCGTGGCTCTGCATGTAGGCGATCTGGCTCGACCAGGGCAAGGAGCAGCGCCAGCATCAAGGACGTCCGTTACAACAGCTTGTCCGGCGTGATCGGCAGCTTGCGGATGCGCTTGCCGGTGGCATTGAACACAGCATTGGCGATGGCCGCCGCCGCGCCGCACAGGCCCAACTCGCCCACGCCCTTGACGCCCGCGGGGTTGCCTTTGTCTCCCGGTTCGTCGATGAAGTAGGGCTCCACCACGCCCACGTCGGCGTTCGTGGCCACATGGTAGTCGGACAGATCGCGGGTCATGATCCGCCCCAGCTTCCGGTCGTAGACGCTGTGCTCGTGCAGCGCCATGCCGATGCCCCACACCATGCCGCCCATCAGCTGGCTGCGCGCCGTGCGCGCGTTGAGCACGCGGCCGGGCGCGAACACCCCCACCATGCGCGCGACGCGGACGCTGCCCAGATCGGGGTCCACCAGCACGGTGGCGAATTGCGCGCCGAAGGCCAGGTTGGTGTACTTCTTGCGCTCCTCGGTGGGAGCGGCCTTGCTGCGCGCCTCCACCGGCTTTCCGCCCGCGCGCCGGACCACGTCGGCGTAGCTCTCCGAGCGGCCTCGCGCCGAGAGCGTGCCATCCTCCACCCGCACCTCCTCGGCCGGCAATCCGTGCAGCGGCGAAGAGGCGTCCGCCACCGCCATCTGTATCAGGCGCTCGCGCAACGCGTCGCAGGTGAGGAGAACGGCCGACCCTACGCTGGCCGCCGTCATCGAGCCGGCGGAGATGGGCGCCTCCGGCATCTCGCTGTCTCCCAGATCGAAGCGGACCTTCTCGTACGCAAGACCCAGCGCATCGGCGGCCACCTGCGCCATCACCGTATAGGTGCCGGTGCCCAGGTCGATGGTGCCGCTCTGCACCTCGGCCGTGCCGTCGGGGAGCAGCCGCGCCAGCGCATTGGCCGGAGAGAAGTTGGCCGGATACGACGCGGTGGCCATTCCCATGCCGAGGAGTTGCCCGGACTGCGTCTGCGAGTGCGGCCTGGGCGGCCGCTTCTCCCAGCCGAATCGCCGCGCGCCCTCCTCGTAGCACTGCCGCAGCGACTTGCTCGAGAACGGCTTTCCCTCGGTGGGATCGGTCTCGGCATGGTTCCTGAGGCGAAGCGCGAGCGGATCCACGGAAAGCTCGTGCGCCAGCTCGTCGAGCGCGGACTCCAGGGCGAAGCTGCCGCTCGACTCGCCCGGCGCGCGCATGAAGGTCGGCGTGCCGATGTCCAGGCGGACGATGCGGTGCCGGGTCTCGATGTTCGGGCACGCATAGAGGTGGCGCGCCTGCAGTGCCGCCGGCTCCACGAAGACGTCGAACTGCGAGGTGGAGGAAGTGCTCTCGTGGCGCAGCGCCGTCAGCTGGCCGTCCTTCTTCGCCGCCACCGTCACCGCCTGCCGGATCTGCGGGCGGCCGCCCACCGGGCCGAACATCTGCGGACGCGTCAGCACCAGCTTGACGGGGCGGCCCACCTGCTTCGCGGCCAGCGCGGCGATGATCACGTGCGACCAGGGCGACCCCTTGCAGCCGAAGCCGCCACCGACGAACTTGGTCAGCACCCGGATGTTCTCCTTGGGAATGGCGAACGCGCTGGCCAGCTTGTTGCGGACGGCGAAGACCCATTGCGAGGAGTCGTAGATGGTCACCCGATCGGGCGCGCTCCAGGCTGCGACGGTCGCATGCGGCTCCATCGGGTTGTGCGTCTCGGGCGGAAGCTCGTAGGCCTGCTCGACGCGGGCGTCCGCCGCGCGCAGGCCGTGCGCGAGATCGCCGTGCTTGGAGTCTGGCTCCTGCTTCCGTCCGCCCGCGAGGACGTCGTGCGGAAAGGCATGATCCAGGTCGTCTTCCAACTGGACGGCGTGCCGCTCGGCCTCGGCCTGCACACGCACCAGCAGGGCCGCGTGCGTGGCCCGTTCCAGCGTGTCCGCTAGTACCACCGCCACCGGCTGATTGCTGAAGTGGATGCGATCGTCCTGCAGCACCTGCACCACGCGGTCGGGCGGCTCGCCTTGCGGCTTGCCCGGCAGGCGCATCGCATTTTTGGGAGTGAGGACGGCCACGATCCCGCGCTCGCGTTCCGCCGCGCCGGTGTCGAAGGCGACGATGCGCCCGCGGGCGATCGGGCTGGTCACCAGGACGCCGTAGAGCGCACCGGGCATCTGGATCTCGTACGAGTAGCGTGCCTCGCCGGTCACCTTTGTTCGGCCGTCCGCACGCACGATGGGCTTGCCGACGCTGTTCATGCCGCCTCCGCGCAGAGCGACAGGGCGCGAATCACCACCCGCTTCGTCAGCTCGACCTTGAAGGAGTTGTCGGCGCGCGGCTGCGCGCCGCGCAGCGCGAGGTCGGCAGCCTTGCGAAAGGACGCGGCCTGTGGCGGTTCGCCGATCAGGGCCTGCTCTGCCTGCGGTGCCCGCCATGGTTTGGTGCCCACCCCGCCCAGCGCGATGCGGGCGGCCTTGATCTTGCCGTCCGCAACTTCCAGTCCCGCCGCGCAGGAAGCGAGCGCAAACGCGTAGGAGAGGCGGTCGCGCACCTTGACGTAGCGCGAGCGCGCGGCGGCTGCGCTGCCGGGCACGAACACCCACGTGACCAGCTCGCCCGGGTCCAGCGCGAACTCGCGTTCCGGGTGCTCGCCGGGGAGCAGGTGGAAATCGCCGAAGGGGATGTCGCGCTCGCCGCGCGGACCCCGCACGTGGACGACGGCGTCCAGGGCCGCCAGCGCGACGCACATGTCCGACGGATGCAGCGCGATGCAGCGCTCGCTGCCGCCCAGGATGGCGTGCATGCGGGTCCAGCCATCGAGCGCGTCGCAGCCCGCGCCGGGATTGCGCTTGTTGCACCGGGTGGCGAGATCCCGGTAGTACGCGCAGCGCGTCCGCTGCAAGAGATTCCCGGCCACGGTGGCCATGTTGCGAAGCTGCGGCGATGCGCCGGAGAGCAGCGCCTCAGAGAGCGCCGGCCAGCGGCGCTTCACCTCAGCGTGGGTGGCGACGACGGTGTTGGTGGCGGTGGCGCCGAGGCGGATGCCGTCCGCGGTTGGCTCGATGCGCGACAGATCCAGCCGCGACACGTCGAGGACGCGGGCAGGATTGAGCACCTCCAGCTTCATCAGATCGACCAGCGAGGTGCCGCCGGCGAGGAACGCCGTCTCGGGCTGGGCTCCCCCGCGCACCGCTTCCTCCACGCTGTTCGTGCGCTGGAAGGCGATCTCGCGCATCACACCCTCCCGTGCAGGCCGCGCACCGCGGCGACGATGTTGGGGTAAGCGCCGCAGCGGCAGATGTTGCCGCTCATCCCTTCGCGGATCTCCTCGTCGCTGCCGCCGCCACCTTCGTGGAGGAAGCCGACGCAGGAGAGGATCTGCCCGGGAGTGCAGTAGCCGCACTGGAAAGCATCTTCCTGGAGGAAGGCCTCCTGCACCGGGTGCAGCGCGCCGTCCTTCGTCAATCCTTCGATGGTGGTGATGGCGCGGCCGTCGTACTGCGCCGCCAGCGCCAGGCAGGAGTCGATGCGCATTCCGTCGGCCAGCACCGTGCAGGCGCCGCACTGGCCCATGTCGCAACCCTTCTTCGTGCCAATCAGGCCGAGGTTCTCGCGCAGGAGGTCGAGCAGCGTGATCCGCGGATCGATGCGCAAGGCGCGCTTCTCGCCATTCACCACCAGCGTGATCTCCATCGAGTCTCCCGGAGCGGCGGACGAGGCGCCTTCGCGTCGAGCGGGGCCGGACGCGCAGGCGAGCGCCATCGCCGCCGCGCCGGTGACCAGGAAATCGCGGCGGCCAAGCCCTTCGTCTTTCGTGTGCTCGGACATGGTGCCGGGAGGAAGCATGCGGTGCGCGCGCACGGAATCCCTGCGGGCACGTACGCGTCATCTGCCGGACGAACCCGGAGCGGCGCCGCACGTCCCGGGCAGTGCCGGCGTGCAATGCTGCGCACCGGGCCGGTGGTGCCCGGCGATGCGCCGGACCGCCGAACTGCGGAGCGCCCCATGAAGCCAAGAATTGCCATCGCGGGTGATGGGAACGTCGGCACCGCCTTGCAAAAGGGTCTGACGCGCGCGGGCTACCAGGCCACCGCCGTGGGCAAGGAACCCACGAAGCTGCGTGAGGCGGCTCTCAGCGCGCAAGTCATCATCCTGGCAATACCGTTCGGTGCAGTCGACGATACGCTGCGCGAGCTGGGCACTGCTGCCGACGGCAAGGTCCTCGTGGATGCGACGAACGCGCTCGACAAGCAGATGAAGCTTGCTGTCGGGCTCACCACCAGCGGCGCCGAGGAGCTGCAGAAGAAGGCGCCCAAGGCGAAGGTGGTCAAGGCCTTCAACACGGCGTTTGCAGGAACGATGGCGACGGGCGCGGTGAAGGGAGAGAAGATCACGCTCTTCGTCGCTGGCGACGACAAAGCCGCGAAGGAGTCGGTGATCGCGATGGGCAAGGACATCGGCTTCGACGCCATCGACGGCGGTCCTCTCCAGAATGCCCGCTGGCTGGAAGCGATGGCGGTCCAGATCATCCAGCTCGCCTACGGCTCGGGCATGGGCGCGGAGATGGGCTTCAGGCTCATCCGGTAGAGCTGCGACGTGCGAGGATGCGCCGGAGGCAGAAGGGCGGCATCTCGCGCATCCAGGGATGGGCCGCGACCACGGCGGGCGGGTAGCCGCGGTAGCTCGCGGCGACGGCGACGGCGGCGACGTCGTGCGCCACGTCGAAAGCCTCCCGCAAGCGCGGCACCGGGGCCCAGCCGCTCCAACCCGCCAGATACGCCTCGCGGACGGCGGCGTACGCAGCCGCCTCGTCGGCGAATCGGCGCTCGAGGTGCGCGCCGGCCAGGAGTTGAAACGGGCTGACGAAGGGGTGCGCGATCCTGACGTCTTCCCAGTCGACGAAGGCATGACCGCCCGGCCCCACCAGCACATTGCTCGGCCACAGATCGCCGTGGTCGACCGTGAGCGGCAGGGGGCCGGCGTCGAGCGCGCGCGCATCGGCGACCAGGCGTGGCGCGAGCGTGCGCAACGTCCCGAGTTCCTCGGCGGTCAGCCCGGCGGGCTCGCCGACGAGCAGCGCGTCCGCGTCGGCCAGCAGCGCGGAAAGGGGCTCGACGAGCGTCGCCATCAGCTTGACCTCGCACCCGAGCGCTCTCAGCTCGCTGACAGCCCCGATGCAGTCCCGCTGGAGCTCGCCGAGCGCGCGCGCGACATCCGTCCAGACCGCCACGTCGCCGGTGGCGAGCGGCTTGCCCTCGAAGGCCTCGGACAACAGGAACCGCCGCGCGCGATCGACGGCCAGGACGGGCGGGACGTACGCCGTGCGGCGCGCCAGCGCAGCCGTCGCCGGCGGCTCGAGCGCGGCCGCCGGCGCCACCGCCTTGAAATAGCGCACGCGGTCGGCGGCAACCATCCGGACGACGGTCGAGAACTCCGACACGCGCACCTGCTCGACGTCGCTGACCGGGCCGGCATGCGCGGAGACCCATGCCGTTGCCTCGGCGAGCCAGCCCGGTCGACTCCACGCCGTGCCGCCGGCACTCAGGCTCCTCGTCACCCAGCGGGCCACCAGCGCCTTCACGTCCCCGCACAGCTGCACCTCACCAGCGGCGACCGCTGGACGGGACCACCACCGGCCCGCGGCGGCCGTGTCCATGAGCGCTTCCGCGAGCCAGGCCTTGCGCACGCGGTTGGCCGCGACGTCGAACTCGGTGGCGACGGCGCCGCGGATCGACAAGGGCAAGCCGTAGCGGGCGCGCATGTGGCGCGCGACCAGCTCCACCTCGGCCGTGTGTTGCTCCTCGCTCACAAAGCCGGGAAGCGTCCAGCTGCCGGTGTCGTCCGGCACGAGCCAGAGCGCGTCATCCCGCTCGAGGACGAGCAGGTGGTGGAAGAGGGGGTTGTCCCGGAGATAGCCCATCTTGGAATTACGGCTGCTTCATGCAGTCGGTTACCGTCGAGCCATGCATGTGTAACCGCACGATCGCACCGAACGTAGTCCCTTCGAGCGATGCTCGACCACGTCGTTTCCACCGCCAACGAGACCGACCGCGCGCGCCTCTTCCAGGTG
>DASRTX010000429.1:0-2016 GCA_035655715.1 Myxococcales bacterium
CCTCGAAGAGAACCCCGCCGAATCGGACGACCCGGAAGAAGCGGCCATCAAGTCGGCGTAGTGTCCCGAGTCAGAAATGCGGCGTCACACCGAGGGCGCCGGATCGCAAGCGATGCGACGAGCGACGAGGCCGGATACAGGGACGTATCCAACCGAGGAGCCGAGGAAGCAGCGCGCCGCGAGGCGGCGGCCGAATGTCGGCGGATTTCTGACTCGGGACACTGGCTACTCTCCGCCGCCCTTCTTCTCCAGCAGCTTCTTCGCCGCCGTCGCGAGCCCCTGCGACACGTTCCTGTTCTTCGCCACCACCTTCACCTCTGCCGCCCGCAGCGACGAGAGGAACCGCATCGACACCCCCACCGGCACCTTGGGGTTGTTCACGATGTTGAGCTTGATCTGGTAGTTCTTCATCAGCTGCCGGTTGTTGTAGATGAACGAGAGCACTTCCTGCGGCGCGGTCCTCGACAGCGCCACCTTGCCGATCTCGCCCTCGGTCATTCGCGGCGACTGGATCACCGCCAGCTGCACCAGCTTGTTGGGGTCGCGCAGCAGGATGCTGCGCACCTCGCGGTTGCCCTTCTTGTTGGCCCACTCGATCTTCTTCGCGATTCCCAGCTTCATGATCTGCTGGGTGATGGAGAGCTTCTTCTGCTCCTGCTCCTTCTCCTCGGGGCTGCCCGGCAGCGGGGCCTGCATCTCTTCGCCGCTTTCGGGCGCGGCGGCGCCCATCTTCACCAGGGCCGCCTCCGCCTGCGCCTCGGCGATGGCCTGGTCCGCCGCGACCTTCTTCGCCAGCTCCTCGTCCTGCTGGGTGCCGCCGTGGATGCGCCGGCGCGCGGCGCGGAAGGCGGGCAGGTCCTCCAGCGTCAGGCCCGAACGCACGCAGAAGTCGCAGACGTTGTCCAGCGTGCTGGGCCGCGCCGCCTTGTTGTTCACCAGGGCCCGCACGATGTCGGCATGCCGCAGCATGCGCAGCTGGTTCTGCGCCACGATCTCGATGATCCTCTCGTCGGCCCGCTCGGTGATGCGCTGCACCGCGGAGTCCGGCGTGGCCGGGTTGAGGACGAGCATCTCCAGATATTCGTCCTTGCTGGAGAAGATGCCCGCGTAGTAGTCGAGCGCCTGCGCGTCCATGGTGTCGTCGCGCAGGGCCACGGAGAGGATGCGGTCGGGGAGCGCTGCCGCGCTCTTCACCGCCGTCTCCCGCACCGCGGTGTCGGGATCGAAGGTGAGCATGAAGAGCGCCGTAGCCATCTCCTTGGGCGCCATCGGGACCAGGGCCTTGGCGCCCATCATCCGCAGGGGGACGGGCGCCTTGGGGTCGACGTGCTTCTGGAAGTTGCCCGGCAGCACCGAAAGCGGCACGGGGCACGGCGAAGGAGTGACGACCGGGGCCTCGCTCATGGACCGATTCTAGCGCGGCCGCGCGCTTCGTCGAAGGCGAACGCGTTCAACCGACGTGGGCGTAGGGATCGATGTGGTTGCGCTTCGACCACCACCAGGTCAACTTGCCGATCCACTTGTTGAGGAAGAAGGTGCGCGGCAGCCAGGAGATGGCCGGCGGCCGCCGCAGCCCCAGCGCCACGAACTCCGCCGTCACCCGCGGATCGTCCGGCGCGAGCTCCATGGCCTTCTTCAGCGCGCGCACTGCCTGCTCCTTGTTGCGCGTCACCACCAGCGCGCGCGCCAGGTTCACCAGCGCTTCTGTGCTGGGAAGCCCGCGGCGCAGCGCTTCCTCGCAGAAGCGGATGCCGCGCTGCCGATCGCCCTCCACCAGCACCAGCGTGAGCCCGTAGTTGGAGAGCACCCGCGGATCGTTCAGGTTGCGCCGGTACGCCTTCTCGAAGATCTGGTGAGCCGCCTTGGCATCCTGCTCCAGGAGCGCCCTGCCGTCGTCGAGGATCTTGCCCAGCTCCGCGGCCGCGAACGGCTGGTGCTGCGGCGCATGGGTGGGCGTGGGCAAGGGAGGGCGCGGCAGCCGCGCCGGCGCGCTCGTGGTGCGCGGAGCGACCTTGA
>DASRTX010000430.1:0-3609 GCA_035655715.1 Myxococcales bacterium
AAGAACGAGCAGCTCCGGACCGTGCAGCTCCTCGGCACCAGCCTCTGGGACTCGCCCGACCTGGTCGACGAGCGATCCGGGGTCGCCCGCTACGTGCAGTGCAGCATCTTCGTCGACGTGTTCTTCGCCAATTCCGAGCGGCCGGCGACCAAGAAGTTCGTCGACGAGTTCAGCAGCGCCTATCGGCGCGCGCCGGGGTTCCTCGAGGCGCACGCGTTCGACGCGGGCAGCATCCTCAAGCGTCTCCTCGACGACCGCCGCCCGCAGTCGCGCGACGACCTCCGCGCCGCGCTGGCGAACCTGAACAAGCCGTTCGAGGGCGCCGCCGGCGACACGGTGTTCGGCAAGGACCGCGAGGCGCAGAAGCCCTTCTTCTGGCTGTGGGTGAACCGCGGCAACATCGTCGAGTTCGATCCCGAGGGCCCGCCGCCGGTGCCGCCCGCGACGGTGGCCAGCGATTCCGGCAAGGCTCCCGCCAAGGGCAAGTAGTTCCGGGCCTGTCCACTGCCGCACGAGCCGCCCGCCCGCACCGGGACTACACTTGTGCAGGGTGCGGGGCATGACCAAGCAGATGATGGTCTTTCCGTTCACGGTGCCGGTGGACGGCGGCGGGCGGATGTTCGACCAGGCGCAGGGCGTCTATGCCCGCTCGCTGGCGCGCACCCTGGCGGAACGCCTCAGCGAGCCTCCGCGCATGCAGGCCCGGGCGGCGCAGCTCACAGCCGACGGGCCCCTCGACGGCGAAGACGGCGTGAACGGACACGGATGGGTCGTCGCGTCCACTCCCTGGACGCTGGAGGAGGCCTGCCACATCGGCCTGCCGGACGGGACGGAGTACCTGCTCCACGGGTCCGCCGAGCTGACCGACCGCGTCCGCATCCGCATC
Organism: Myxococcales bacterium; assembly: GCA_035655715.1. Classification (GTDB taxonomy): domain Bacteria; phylum Myxococcota; class Myxococcia; order Myxococcales; family 40CM-4-68-19; genus 40CM-4-68-19. The sequence goes on from DASRTX010000430.1 coordinate 887, forward strand.
CTCCTGGTGGACTCGCCGCAGAGGCACCTGGCGCTGGACCACGTGGTGCTGCGCCCGCGCAACGAGCTCTTCTCCGCCCTGGACGAGGCTGCGGTGGAGGTGGCCCGCGCTCTCGGCGAGGAGCCGCCCAACGTGCCCTGGCCGACGCGCGACGTGGAAGCCTACGTCGCCTACCTGCGCGGCCGCGACATGAGCGCCGCGCACGAGATGGGCGTTGCCGTCCCCGATCCGCGCCGCAGCTTCGACCCCTATCTCGAGGCGGCGCGGCGCGATCCGCAGTTCACCGACGCGCAGGACCGGCTGCTGGCGCTGGCGCTCGACTTCGCGCTGGGCGGCCGGGGACCGGCGGAGGCAGCGCGGGAGGCCTGCGGCAAGCTGCTCTCGCTCCAGCCCGGCGCCTTCAAGGCGCACCTCGCGCTGGCCGAGATCGATCTCTTGCAAAACAACCCGGGCGCCGCCGAGGAGCGCATCGGCCGCGCGCTGGCCATCGAGCCCGAGTGGCCGCCGGCACTGGAGCGCATGGGGACTGCGCTCCTGCGCCAGCGCCGGTTCGGCGAGGCGGTGGCGTGGTTCGAGAAGGCGCTGGCCGAGCGGCAGGACGACACCGACGCGCTGCAGGGCCTGGGCATCGCGCTGGCGGAGTGCGGGCGCGTGGAGGAGGCGGTGCGCTGCTGGCGCGCCGCGGTCCAGATGGGCGTGGGCACCGCGCACGTGCACGAGAACCTGGCGCGGGGCCTTTCCCTCCTGGGCCGCAAGCCCGAGGCGCGCGCGCACCGGGCGACCGCGCGCCGCATCCAGGGCAAGAGCCGCTTCGGGCTGGATCTGCTGCGCGACGCATGGCAATGGCTCTCTGGTGGATCCCGCCCCGGCCGCTGAAGAAACGCTGCTGCCTCCGCCTCCCCCCGGTCCCGGGACGCTGGGAGCGCTGCGCCCGCCGCTCCTGAACATCCTCCTCTTCCTGCTCACCTTCGCCTCCGCCTTCATGGCCGGCTGCGTGCTCACCGACACGCAGCTTCCCGAGCCCACGCGGACGGAGATGCTGCGACACGGCCTCGGCTTCTCGCTGGCGCTGCTCTTCATCATGCTCTCGCACGAGATGGGGCACTTCTTCCTCGCGCGCAGGCACGGCGTCGACGCCACCTGGCCCTTCTTCATCCCGGCGCCGCTGCTCTCGGTGATCGGGACGCTGGGCGCGGTGATCCGGCTGCGCTCGCTTCCCCGCACGCGGCGGGCGCTGATCGACATCGGCGCGGCCGGGCCCATCCTGGGATTTTTGGCCACCATCCCCGTGCTGCTCCTCGGCCTGCGCTGGTCCACGCTGGTGCCCATCGAGCCGGAAACGCGGCGGTGGACGCTGTTCGAGGCCTGCATCCAGTGGTTCCACAGCGGGACCTGGCCGGCGCTCAAGGAAGCCTTCGACCTGGGCTACCCGCCGGGCATGCTGCTGGCGCAACACCTGGTCTGGGGAGCGCTTCCCGACGGCAAGTCGCTGGCGCTGCATCCCATCGCGGTGGCCGGCTGGTTCGGCCTCTTCCTCACCGCCCTCAACCTGCTTCCGCTCGGCCAACTGGACGGCGGCCATGTCCTCTTCGGCGCTTCCGCGCGCCTGCACCGGCTGCTCGGACCGCCCGTCTCGGCCATCCTCCTCGCGCTGGGCGTCTTCACGCCCTTCCCGGGCTGGATGCTCTGGGGCCTGTTGATGGGCCTGGGACTCGGCTTCCACCCCCGGGTGGCAGAGGCCGAGGAGCGGCTGGACGGGCCGCGGCGGCTGATCGTCGCCGTCTCCCTGCTGCTCTTCCTGCTCTCCTTTTCGCCCGTGCCCCTGGCCCTGCTCGCGGGGTAGAAACGCGGCGTGCCCGATTCGTTGCGCGAAGTGCTCGGCCCCGGGGGTGCGCTGTCGCGCGCGCTCCCCGCCTACGAGCCGCGCGGCTCCCAGCTGGCCATGGCAGAGCGGGTGGAGGACGCGCTCCGGCACGGCCGCGCGCTGATGGTGGAGGCCGGAACGGGAACGGGCAAGACGCTGGCCTACCTGCTCCCGGCCGCGCGCAGCGGACTCAAGGTGGTGGTCTCCACCGCCACCAAGACGCTCCAGGAACAGCTCGCCGACAAGGACGTCCCGCTCCTGCGATCCCTGGGCGTCGACGCGAAGGTGGCTTTCCTCAAGGGTCGCCAGAACTACCTCTGCCTCTTGCGCTTCGATCAGTTCCTGCGCAACCCCACCTTCGCGGTGCGCGAGGAGGCGGCGCTCTTCGACGGCATCGCGCGCTGGGCAGAGACCACCCAGACCGGCGACCGCGCCGAGCTGACCGAGCTGCCCGACAACCTGGCCTCCTGGCGCGACCTCTCCGCCACCGCCGACCAGTGCATCGGGCAGAAATGCGCGCACTACGACCGCTGCTTCGTCTTTCGCATGCGCAGGCAGGCGTCGGAGGCGGACGTGATCGTGGTCAACCACCACCTCTTCTTCGCCGACCTCGCGCTGCGCAGCTCGTCGGCCGGAGATGCCGGCGCCGCCGTGCTGCCCAGGTACGACGCGGTCGTGTTCGACGAGGCCCACGCGGTGGAGGAGGTGGCCACCGAGCACTTCGGCGCACAGCTCTCCAGCTTCCGCGTGGCCGAGCTGGCCCGCGATGCGCTCAAGGCCCTGACCGCGCGGCCGCAGCTGCTGGAGGCGGCCGGGCTGGCGTCGCGGCTGGTCGCCGAGGGCCGGGACTTCTTCGAGG
>DASRTX010000431.1:0-2661 GCA_035655715.1 Myxococcales bacterium
TCCACGTAGTTGCAGACTTCCCGGACATCGTCGGTGGGATCGGACGAAGCGCGGTCGTCGGCGCTCGCCTCGAACGCGAGCAGATCCACGAGCGTGGCCTGCGTTCCCTCGATCTGCGACGACACGACGGCTTCCTTGCGAACGAAGGCGTAGACGAACCACTCGATGGAGGGCACCATCTCGCCGGCCAGATCGAGCCTGCCGAGTTTCTGCTCCGCGGATCGCAGGAGCTCGTTCGTCTCCGCACCCAGCGAGAGGCGAGGACTCGTGGGGGGCAACGGATCGGGAATGAATGCGGAGACGGTCTCGCCGGCGAGCGCCGTCCGTTCGTACCTGCCGGCGGCTCTCGCCATCGTGGCCTCCGGGAAGGGATCCTTTACCAAGGGTCAGACAAAGTAAAGGAAACGTTACTTTCGCTGATCACACCACGTGGTCGGTGGAGCTAGCTGCCGCTCTGGCGCGCGATCCACGCGTCGATGCGCTCTTCCAGCACGTCGAGCGGCATCGCCCCGCCCGACAGCACCTGATCGTGAAACGCGCGGATGTCGAACTTCGCGCCCAGCACGCGCGTCGCCTTCTCGCGCAGCTCGAGCAGCCGCAGCTGCCCGATCTTGTACCCGAGCGCCTGCCCCGGCCAGGCCATGTAACGGTCGGTCTCGCTCTGCACTTCTGGCTCGGGCTGGCTGGAGTTCTGGTGAAAATAGTCGACCGCCTGCTGGCGCGACCACTTCATCCCGTGCAACCCGGTATCCACCACCAGGCGGATGGCGCGCAGCAAGTCCGCCTGCAGGTGCCCGTAAGCCTGGTACGGGTCCGCGTACGCGCCCACCTCCTCGACAATCCGCTCCGAGTAGAGCGCCCAGCCCTCGACGAACGCGTTGGTCTGGCTCTGCTGCCGGAAGGGCGGCAAGGCGGGGATCTCCTGCGCGATCGAGAGCTGCATGTGGTGGCCGGGAATGCCCTCGTGGTACGCGGTCGTCTCCACGTCGAGGATGTTGCGGTGCGGGAGATCCCCGGTGTTGACCTTGACGTGCCCCGGCCGCTTGCCGTCCGGCGTTCCGGTGTTGTACTCGGCGCCCGCCGCGCTCTTCTCGAGGAACGCCTCGACCGGGATCACCTCGATGCGCGCCTTCGGCAACCGCCCGAAGAGCTGCGGCAGCTTCGGCTCCATCCAGCCGATGTACGTCCGGTAGAGGCCGAGCAGCTCCTGCGGCGTCTTCACATACGCCTTCGGGTCCTTCGCGATCGCCGCGTCGAACGATTTGAGATCGGCGAAGCCGAGCTTGCGGGCGATCTCGAGCATCGCCGCGCGATCGCGCGCCACCTCCTGCAGACCGAGCTGGTGGATCTGCGCCGGGGTGAGGGCGGTGGTGGTCTCGCGCCGCACTGCGAACGCGTAGCGCGCCTCGCCGTCGGGCAGCGCCCAGAGGCCGGGCTCGGCGCGCCCATCCGGCGCGTACTCCTTCGCAACGAAGTCCGTGAACTTCGCGTACGCCGGCGTGACGTGCTCGCGCACCGCCTTCAGCATCGCGGCGCGGAGCTGCCGCCTCTCTGCGGAGGAGAACGACTTCGGGAAGCGGCGCGCGGGCAGCATGAACGGGCCGTCCTGGGGCTTCGCTTCGGCCAGCTCCTTCGCCTGCGTCGCGACCTGCTCGAGCAGGATGCGTGGCGGCATCAGCCCGTCGGCCCTGCCCTTGCGCATACGCGCGGCGAGCTGGTCGAAGGCCCGCGGGATGGCATCCAGCCGCGCGACGTAGTCGCGGTAGTCCTTCGCTGTCTCGAACGGCAGCATGGCGACCGTCTGCGGCATGTCGATGTGGAAGCCGCCGAACTGCGTGATCGGCATCTCCCACTCCCTGAACCGCGCGCTCTCGAGGTTCTCGCGAAGCTGCCGCAGCAGGAGGGTCCGGTTGAGCACCTCCTCGGGCGGGAAGCCCGTGGCGTCGATCGCCTCCAGCCGCTCGACGAATCCGCGATCCGACTCGACGTCCGCGAGCACGCGCTCTTCGGAGAAGTCGTCGACCTTGTCGTTGTAGCGCTTGTCCCCGATCAGCGTCGCGAAGAGCGGGCTTTGGCGCAGATGCCGCTGCCAGTGCTCAGTCAGGATCGCCGCGAGCTGCTGGCGGCGCGGGTCCACATCGGCCGTCGCCATTGCGGCGGCCGCGATCAGGGCGGCGGTGAGGAGCGTCATGGCCCCAAGGCACTACCCCGGGCCTTGCGGCCTGCGTATGGGGCCAAGTGCGTATGCGCAACTGTCGGCGAGACTTCAGTGCGGATCTGCGCCGACGGCGGACGTCAAGCCATGAAGTCGTGGCCCCGCACGGTCTTGCGGCCGTTCGCCTTCGCCCGCTTCGCCGCCTGCTCGAGCAGCCAGTACATGTACCCGTTCAGCGCTTCGAAGGCGTCTCCCGCCGTGTTGCAACCCGCCTTCTTGAGCACGCCCTTCGCCTTGCTGGCGATCATTGATAGTCGTCTGACCCCCTCCTCCAGCAGGATGAGCATTCGGCCAATCTACGCTGAGTCCGGGACCGCCATCCTCAGCTACGATGGTGTCAACCAGCGCCCTTTGGTCCAAATTCGTGAAACGGACGAAGAGCCTTCCTTCCGAGTCCTTCTTAGGCTGTCGTCGCACCATGCAACTCCTCCATTCTAGAGTTGATC
>DASRTX010000432.1:0-2130 GCA_035655715.1 Myxococcales bacterium
AGCACCACGCTCAAGCTCTTGGCGCGCAGCGCGAACATGAACCTGAGCTTCACCCGCGGCCTCGTCTGGATCGAGGACAGCCACTACAACGCCAACAAGGCGGGCGGCGGCCACGGCAACCACACCTTCGCCTGGGACAACGTCGCCTTCGACGGACCCGTGATCGCGCGGGATCTCAGCTTCGACGTGCTCGATCATCTGACGCCTTCGGCCGCGGGCCTGAACCTGGGCTGGATCACCTTCCTACAGAGCCCGGTGCAGCTCTCGACCTTGCCGATGACGGCCGACAACATCGCCGCGGCCCAGGGCGCGCTCTTGATGTTCAACTACTCCTACGTGCCGGTTTCGACCTTCAGCTACAGCATCAACGGCCACGCCTTCAGCGCGCCGGTGCCCTTCAATCCGGGGACGGCCTGGGTGATGGGCCGCAGCGTGGCGCTGCCGGTGCCGCTGACCGCGCTGGTCCCAGGCGCGCAGCAGATCACGCTGGCGGGCGACACGGCCACCGCGGTGGCCAACGTCAACATCGTGCTGGTGGCTGCGGGCGGGGTGGTGCTGCCGCCCTGATCGGGCCGGTCTCGGCTATCCTGTCCGGGTGAACCACCGGTTCCTCTGGGCGGCGGCCCTCGCCTGGGTCGCCGCCCTCTGCGCCATCCTGCTCCTCTTCCGCTTCGTGGGCGAGACGGCGTGGCCGGTGGTGTTGCTGCTCTACTGGCCGCGGGCCATCTGGCTCGCGCCCGGGCTGGCGCTGTTGCCGTTCGCGCTCCGGCGGGGACGGCGTGCGCTGCTGGTGCCGCTGGCTGCGGGCACGCTGCTCTGGATGTTTCCCGTGATGGGATTCGTGGTCCCCTTTCCGCGCGGCGGATCGGGCAGTCCCACGCTGCGGATCCTCAGCTACAACACGACCCACACCGTCGACGGGCCCGAGGTGCTGCGCGCGATGGTGATGGAGGAGAAGCCGGATCTCGTGCTTTTCCAATGGACCTCGCACCTGGCCGACGAGGCGCTGAGCGGCCCGTGGTTCAAGGGCTGGACGGTGCGGCGCAGCTTCCAGTTTACGATCGCGAGCCGATACTTCATCGCTTCGCTGGAGCCGATTGGCATCCCTTCCGGCTCGGGTCCGCCCTGCGCGCACGCAGTGGTGGAGACGCCGCTCGGCGCGCTGGACGTGTATGCCATCCGGCCGCTGTCGGCGCGGGAAGAGATCGGCGCGGGGCGCGGGTGGGGCATCCGCCAGCGGCTGCGCATCTTCTTGAGCGAGCTGCGGACCGGCAAGCTGGAACAGCTGGCTGCGTTCCGCGAAGGCCAGGTCCGGTCCATCGCGGAGGCGGTGGCGCGGGCGCAGCACCCGGTGGTGATCGCGGGCGATACGAACTTGCCCGACGGCAGCCTGTTCCTGGAGCGGTATTTCGGGAAGTTCGGAGATGCCTTCGAGCAGGCGGGCTGGGCTTTCGGCTATACGCACCCAGCCAAGCTACCCTGGCTCCGGCTGGACCGCGTGCTGCTGGGTCCGGAACTGGAGGCTGTATCCTTCGACGTGCTGGGGCACCACGCCTCGGCGCACAGGGCCATCGTGGCGGAGATCCGCAGCGCGGCCGCAGGCCGGTGAATGTCCGGTCGCCGACTGTTTGTGCACAAAGATTTCACAATAGCCATTTCCTAGATATCTCGGGCACTTGACCCAAAGACGCGCAAGGTCCGGATCCATCGTTGGCGTGTCCCCTGTTGACGGTACGCTTCTCCCTCCGGAAAAGTGCGCGCGCGCTTGTCTGCGCTTCCTGGAGGGGAAATGCTTCGGAACGGGTTTGGGCGTGCCTTTCTTGCTCTCATTGCGGCAACGCTCGCGCTTTTTCTGCCGGCTGAGAGTCGCGCCGCCTGTCCGGGAACGAAGACGTGTACCGGATGCAAGGCGGCCTTCTGCGACGGCGACGTGTGGACCTGCGACGGGTTCCAGCCGCAGGGCACGGCCTGCACTGACAACAACCTCTGCACCGCCGGGGACACTTGCGACGGGGCCGGCCACTGCATCGGCGGTCCAGCAGTCACCTGCACCGCGCAGGACCAGTGCCACGTCGCGGGCACCTGCAATCCGGCGACCGGCTCGTGCTCGAATCCGATCAAGGCCAACGG
>DASRTX010000433.1:0-5137 GCA_035655715.1 Myxococcales bacterium
CGAGCCGCCGCCGATCCGGGGCTGGCGCTCTTGCTGCTGGCCCGGCAGGCCAACCCGGGCAAGCTGCCCGCGCCGCTCGCGGTGGCGTTGGCGCGCGGACATCTGGAGAAGGCCTTGCAGCTCACGCCGCCGGAAGAGGGCGTGGCGTTCGAGACCATGCCGCGGCAACCCCTTGGCGTGCAGCCGGTGGCAGCCGATGCGGCTCCCGTGCCGCTCGATCCCGAGCTGGCCGCGGAGATGGGCGAGGCGGCTGCGGAGAAGCCCGCTGCCAGGCCGGCGCAAGCTCCAGCGGAACCGCCGCGCGAGGCGCAGCGCGAGCTGGATGCGGCGCGGGCGCTGGCCGCATCGGTGCCCGCCGGGGATGCGCTGGAGGCCGACGCCCGCGAGGTGGCGGGGCTCGCCGCGCTGGCCGCGGGCGACGCGCAGGGAGCCGCCAAGGAGTTCATGGCCATCGCGCAGATCAAGCCCAGACGCGGCGACCGGGCAGCGGAAGAGCGGCGCGACAAGGCGTATCTCCAGCTGGCGCGGCTCGCATACCAGGGAGGCAACGACGCCGCCGCGGCGCAGCTCTACGAGCGCGTGGGGCGCGGCGCCCCGGAGTGGCTGGAGGCGCTCTTCGAGGCGAGCTGGGCCCGCTTCCGGCAGGGCGAGGACGAAAAGGCGCTGGGGAATCTGTTGACGCTGCACGCGCCCTTCTTCCAGAACCGCTTCTTCCCTGAGTCGTTCGTGCTCAAGGCGCTGGTGATGTACGAGAACTGCCGCTACGCGGACGCGCGCGCCTCGCTGGCCGGGTTCCAGAACACGTACCAGGCGATCCACGACGGGCTCGCCGAGGCGCTGGCGAAGATCCCCACACCCCAGGCGGCGTCCGATCTGATCCTGCTCGGCCCGGTGGCGCTGCAGACTTCGGTGCCGGCGGCAGCGCGCGAAGAGGTGGCGCGGGTGGAGCAGGATGCCGACGTCCGCGGAGTCGCCGAAGCCGCTGTGGCGTTGGCCCGCGAGATCGACTCCATCGACGGTCGGCCCGAGCCGTTCCGCAAGTCGGCCCTGGTGGCGCGGGTGGCGCCGCTGGCGCGCGCGGCCCGCGTGCAGCTCCTGGACGTGGCCGGCCGCAGGTTGATTGCGCGCCTCGACGCCGAGCGCGCCGAGCTGCGCGAGCTCTTGGCGCAGTCGCTGCGGCTGTCTTACGAGATCGCCGGCCGCGAGAAGGAGCTGGCTGCCTCGCCGGACGATGCGCTGACCGCGCGGGCGCATCCCAATCCTCCTCAAGTCGACGACGACGAGGAGCTGTGGCCGTTCCAGGGCGAGTACTGGCGTGACGAGCTGGGCAGCTACCGCTACCAGCTCGGCCAACGCTGCAAGCGTCCACGCCCACCGATCCAGACCGCCTCCCAACCCGACTCTCCAGCCCAGGTCGCCTCCCAACCCAAGCCCTAGGGGTGCCGAGCGGTCGATCTGGAGAACTGCAGATGCGTGGGGCAGGCCATCTGACGGAAGGCTTTTTCACAGGTGGGAGTGGGAGGTTCCCACCGGTCAGGCGGGAGCGGCGGGAACACCTCTTGCACGGCCATCGGACGGGAGCCGGCTGCTCGCACGCCGGCCAGGAGGAACCTGGATGCTCGCGCTTCTCATCGCCGCTGCCGCCGTCCAGCCGGGACGCGATCCCGCGCTCCTGCACAAGCACGCCGACGCGGTGGTGGCCGCCAAGGAGCAGGAGCAGGAGGCGACGCTGCGGCGCATGCTCCAGCTCGGCGGATCGCCTGCGGAACAGGCCGAGGTGGTGGCGCGCCTGGCCGGCGTGCTGCGCGCCCGCGGCCTGGCCCTGGGCATCCGCGCCCAGGCCGAGGCCGATCAAGGCGACGACGCGGCGGCAGCGAAGGACCACAGGGCCGCTGCCGACGCGCGCGCCGAGGCCATCGCGCGCTACCGCGAGCTCTTGAAGAAGTATCCCAACGCTCCGCGCACCGACGAGGCGCTCTTCTTCCTCGCCGACACGCTCCAGGATTCCGGCCGCGATCAGGAAGCGGTGGCCGCCGCCCGCGAGTTGACGCGGCGCTTTCCCCGCTCGCAGTGGGCCCCTGCCAGCCACGTCTTCATCGGCGAGCACCTCTTCGACGCCGCGAAGCTTGCGGCCGCGCTCAAGGAATACCGCGCCGCCGCCGAGGTCCGCGACGACGAGGTGTATCCGTACGCGCTCTACAAGGCCGCCTGGTGTCGCTTCAACCAGGGCGCCTTCGGCGACGCCATGAAGCTGCTCAAGCGCGTGGTGGAGGTCTCGGAGAAGTCCGGAGGCACTGACGCCGTCAACACCGTGCAGCTGGCCCGCGAGGCGCGTCGCGACTACGTGCTGGCCTACGCGCGCGTCGGCAAGCCCGACGCGGCCCGCCAGGACTTCGCCCGCGCGTTCGGAGAGAAGCCGGGGCTGAGGATGCTGGAGCAGTACGGCAAGCTGCTCTTCGACACGGGCCGCGATCCGGAGGCGCAGCACATCCACCGCCAGCTCCTCGCCATCCACGGCGACGCGCCGGCGGCGGCGCTGGACCAGACGCGCCTGTTGATGCTGGCGCAGCGGGGCGGCAAGCGCAAGGATCTGCTCCTGGAGGCGCAGCGGCTGGTGGAGACCTTCCGGCGCGTGCGCTCCGACGACAAGGACGAAAACCTCGAAGAGGCGAACCGGCGCGGCGAGGAGACGCTGCGCGACCTGGCGGTTCGCATCCACAACGAAGCGCGCAAGACCAACCTCGACGAGACCTGGGCCGCCGCGCGCGCTCTCTACGCCGACTACCTGGCGCTCTTCCCCAAGGCCGCCGACGCCTACGACCTGCGCTATTTCTACGGCGAGCTGCTCTATTCCCGCGGCGCCAAGGCGGAGGCGGCCGAGCAGTACGAGACGGTGGTCAAGGCCGATCTGGGCGCGAAGCAGCCGGGCCGCTGGTTGCAGAAGGCGGCGTGGAGCGCGGTGCTGGCGCGCAACGAGGCGCTGCTCCATGGCGGCGCGGAAGAGAAGGACACCGGCCAGCGGCGCGCCCAGCGCGCCCTCACGCCCGAGGAGCAGAAGCTCGCGGCGGCCTGCAACCTGTATCTGGAGGCCTTGCCCGCAGGACCTCACGCCATCGAGGTGGCCTTCAAGGTGGGCCGGCTCGAGTACGTCTCCAGCCAGTACGACGCCGCCGCGAAGCACCTCTCCTGGATCGCGCTCTCGCACCCCGAGCACGAGCTGGCGGAGTATTCGGCAAATCTCGTCTTGGACATCGAGAACCTGCGCGGAAACTGGGAGGGCGTGCACCGCTGGGCGCTCAAGTTCCTGGGCGATCACCGCCTGGTCGCGCACGGGACGCTCTTGCAGGACCTGCGGCGCATCGAGGAGCAGAGCGCGTACGCGCTGGCCGAGGCGGTGAAGCCGGACGACCGCAAGGCCGCGGCTCTCCTCGCCTTCGCTCAGGCGCATCCACACGGGCAGCTCGCGGACAAGGCGCTCTTCGGCGCCGCCGCCGCGCTCTCCCGCGCCGGCCGCATCGACGAGGCGCTGGCGGCCCGGGCGCGGGTCTGGAAGGAGCAGTCGCAATCGCCGCTGGTGCCGCGCGCGCTGCTCGCCTCGGCCTCCGATCTGGCCGCGATCGGCGAGCTGGGCGACGCCGCGGCGCTGCTGGAGAGGTACGCTGCCGGCTTCCAGAAGCAGGAGGCAGCGCGCAAGTGGCGCGCGGCGCATCCGGCCAGGAACGCCGCCAAGAAGCCCGAGGCGGAGCGCCCTGTCTACGAAGAGGCGCGGGCGCAGGGCGCGCTGCACGACGCTGCGGTGCTGCGCGAGGCGCGGAGCGAGCTGCGGCAGGCGCTCTCCGACCGCGCGCTCGCGCTGCAGCTCTGGAAGAACGCGCCAGACCGCGACGATCAGCTCTTTGCCCAGGCGCAGCTGCGCGGAAAGTTGGGCGAGACGTCGCGGGCGGCGCGCGAGCTGGCGGCGCTGGCCCGCTCCGCGAAGCAGAACCCGACCCTGCAGCTCCTCTCCTGGCGCGAGTCCGCGCGCATGTTCACCAAGGCCCGCGAGTCTGGCAATGCGCAGTGGTCGTGGACCGAGGCCGAGCGCATCTATCGCGGGCTGTCGCCGAAGGCGCGCGAGAAGCTGTCGGAGGAGGCGCTGGCCGCCGCCGCGGACGCTCACTTCGCGCTAGGCCAGACCGGGTTCGAGAACTTCCGCAAGCAGGAGATCCGCCAGCCGCTGATGACGACGCTGAACCGCAAGATCGCGCTGCTGCAGGCGGTGCGCAGGCGCGCCGAGGAGACGGTGGCCATGCGGCAGGCCGAGCCGGCGGTGTGCGCGCTGGCCCAGCTGGGCGAAGCGCAGATGCTGCTCGGCCAGTCCATCGCGCAGAGCCCCTATCCTCCGGGGCTCAACGCCGACCAGCGCAAGCTCTACCGCGGCGCGCTCCAAGAGAAGGCGCAGCCGCTCTTCGCCGAGGCGCTCGAGACGCTCAAGAGCGCCGACGGCAGGGCGCGCGAGCTCGGCGTCAACGGCGCCTGTGCGCAGCGCACCGCCTCCCTCCTCTACAAGCTCCTGGACAAGTCCGCTGAACGGCCGCAGATGACCCTCGCCCATGCGCCCGTGATCGCCACGCCGGCGATGGTGAGCGACCGCGCCGTCTCCGGTGAGCGCGGCAAGAGGCTCCTGGGCGAAGCGCTGGGTGCGGCGGAAGGGGTTGCGCCGGAGCAGGCAGTGGAGAAGTTCGGCGCCGCGGCGCAGGCAGAGCCCTCCGCGGCGACGCAGTTCGATCTGGCGGTGGCGCTGGACAGGGCCGGACGTGGAGCGGAGGCCGAGCAGGCCTACCGCGCGGCCGCCGCGGCCAAGGGCGCCATCGGATATGAAGCGTCGGCGCGCGCCGCGTCGCTCTCCGCTTCCCGCGGGGACGCGGCCGCCGCCCGGCAGGCGCTCTCGCTCGCCGACGCGGCCCTGCCCGGAATCGTGGCGGGCAGCGTGCTGCGGGCGGAGATCGAGCTCGCCCTCGGGTCTCCGGCAGCGGCCCAGGCCGCCGCCCGCGCCGCCCTGGTCAAGGCTCCTTCCGACGTTCGCGCGCTCTGCGCCATGGCCCGCGCGCAGCTCGCGCTGGGGCAGGCCGGCGTGGCGAAGATCTTCGCCGACCGC
>DASRTX010000434.1:0-8525 GCA_035655715.1 Myxococcales bacterium
GGCCGCAAACCGGTGCTGATGGCGAGCCAGATCGGCACCTTCGTGGGGTTCCTGGTGCTCACCTGGGCGCCGAACCTGTTCGTGGTGTTCGTCGCCCGCGTCATCGACGGCCTCACCGCAGGCAACCTGTCGATCGCGCAGGCGTACATCGCCGACGTGACCGCGCCCAAGGAGCGGGCGCGCGCGTTCGCCGTCATCGGCATCGCCTTCGGCATCGGCTTCCTCATCGGTCCCGGCGCCTCGGGCTACCTGACCAAGCACTACGGCTACCACGTGCCCATCCTCTGCGCGGCGGGGCTGTCCTTCCTCAGCATCCTCGGGACCACGTTCCTGTTGCCGGCGGTGCCGACGCACCCAGAGGACACGCAGGCGGCGAGCGCGGCGCAGGAGATGGAGGCGCCTGTGGCGCCCGGCGGCAAGCGGCTCAAGGTGCTCGACTGGGGCACGTATCTGCAGTACTTCCGGCGGCCGCTCCTGGGCGGTCTTCTGGTCGAGTTCTTCCTCTTCACCTTCGCCTTCGCCACCTTCACCTCGGGCTTCGCGCTCTTCGCCGAGCGGCGCTTCAGCTGGCACGGCGCGCCCTTCGGTCCCAAGGAGGTGGGCTACGTCTTCATGTACTCGGGCATGCTCGGCGTGATCGTGCAGGGCGCCATGCGGCAGGGCGCCTTGGTCAAGCGCGTGGGCGAGGTGCGGCTGGTGACGCTGGGGTTCCTGTGCGCGGCGGTCGGCTACGTGGTGCTGGGCTTCAGCTTCGGCGTGGCCATGCTGCTGCTCGCCGCCAGCTTCTCGTCGTTCGGCACCGGCGTGCTGCGGCCCGCACTCACCAGCTTGATCACCCAGCAAGTGTCGCGGGGCGAGCAGGGAGCGGTGCTGGGGTTGAACCAGTCGCTGCTCTCGGTGGCGCAGATCGTGGGGCCGGCCATCGCGGGAGCGCTGATCGACCGGGGACATCTGACGCTGTGGGCGCTGTGGGCGGGGCTGATCATGGGGATCGCGCTGCTGCTCAATTTCCGGGCGCGCGAGGCGCGGCAGCAGGCGCACGCGGCGGCGTGACAATTTCAGATCAGCTCGATGCGAGCGAAATGGCCGTGCGCGCGCGCCAGGCGCCGGTCGCGCGTGAGCAGGGGAGCCTCAAGCGCTTCCGCCAGCGCAATGTAGACGGCGTCGTACGCAGAGACGGAGCGGCGCAGTTCCCAGGCGCGGTCGAGCAGCATCGTGTGCGGGTAACGGCGAAAGGGAAGATCGCCCAGATCGGCGAGGGCGTTCATCCCTCGTTCAGGGTCGAGCTCGCGGGAAAGGGCGTAGCGACGAAGCGCCTGCGCCACTTCGACGTCGAGCAGGTGCGGCACATGGACCGTCTCGGCAGGGTCGAGGAGCCGGGTGGCGACCGGAGCCGCGGTCTCCCCGCCCAGGAGCAACTCGACCACCGCGGAGGCATCGGCGACGATCACCGCTGATCGCGCTCCTGCCGGATGATGGCTGCAGGCGATCTGCGGACCTTCACTCGGGGCCTGGAGAGCAGCCGCTGACGGATCTCCTCGGGCGTTGGTTGCTCTGCAAGCCGGCGAGCCTCGCGTCCCAGCAACTCCGACAAGGTGACTCCCTCCTTGGCGGCCCGGATCTTCAGCTTCCGGTGGACCTCGTCGGAGACGTTGCGGATCTGGATCATGCGGGACATGTGAAAACGGTAGTTGCATGCGGCGCGCATGTCAACGAACACCGAGCCGCTTCCGCTCAGGTAGGCTCGGTTCTCTCGGAAAAGGCGAAGGACCGGCCTGGTTGGTTCACCCGGGTGAACCAACCATCGTCGCGTGAACAGATCCGCTAGAACCCGCGCGAGGCCGGCGAGCCCGGCAGATACGCCGGCCCGACCTGGAGCCGCGGCCCGCTGGGCATCGCCATCAGCGTGAAAGCAAATCCCAGGGCCACGCGCCCGTCGGGGACCAGCCCCGGCGGCGGGTTGGGGAAGCGCTGCACGACGCGGAAGGCGTCCAGCGCCACCTCGTCAAGGTACTGCACACCCGACGACTGCAGCACGCGCACGTCGACGATCTCGCCGGTCTTGTCGATGGTGTACTCCACCACCGTCCGCCGGTCGCGGAACGAATAGAGCTGACCGGTGGGGTCGCGCCTGCTGGACTCGTCGATCACCTTCTGCGTCCAGACCCGCGCCACCGATTCCTTCACGCGGTTGAGGAAGCCGGCGTACTTGAAGCCGCGCGCGTTGAGGAAGGTTCCCTCGCCCTCTTCGAGGCCGCGCAGGTCGTCGGACATGGGGCCGCCCGTGAGCGGTCCGGCGGCTCCGATGGGCTGGTCCAGCGTGAGCTTGAGCGGCTTGGGCAGGCCCGGCGTGCCCGGCGCCGCGCCCGGCGAGCCTGGGCCGACGCTGGAAGACTTCCCTTCGTTGCCCGGGTCCGCCATGGCAATGCGGTTGCCGGTGCCGCGAACGGCCTCGCTCCTCTCGCGGTTGCCGATGCTGCCATCCGGCGCCTGCTCGAGGTGCAGCGAGTCGCGGCGCTCCTTGGCGGGCAACTCCGCCGCCTGCTTGGGCCGCTTCTGCTCCTGGCCGCCGCCGAGCTTGCCGTTGTCGCCCGGCTTCTCGCTCATCGCCGGGGCGCCCTCCTGCGCCTTGTCCTGGCGCCCTTCCTTCTGCAGCTTGGAGAGCGCGTTCTTGAAGAAAGCGCTGGTCTCGCGGGCCCGCGTCTCCTTCTCCACCTTGCTGTCGTGCTCAGAGAGGTACTTGGTGGCCTTGTCCGGCGCCTGGTCGTTGGTGGGCCCCAGCGAGACCACCTGGCCCTTCTCCATCTTCTGATTCTCTTCCGGCGGCTTGGGCGTCGGCGGAAGCTGCGGCAGTCGGGCCTTTTGTTGCTGCTGCTGCGCCAGGTTCTGCACGTTGCCCGGCGCGGTAGGCCTCAAGCCTTGCAGCTGCGAGCGGTTGGACGTGACCAGCGAAACCACCTGCTGGAGCGGCTTCTTGGGCATGTGGAACATCGCGTCCTTCGCGATGCCCAACAGCAGCAGCACGTGGGCCACCACCGAGGCGACCACCGCGTAGGAGAGGCGGCGTCCTGGCCGCACTGGCTGCTGAGGCAAAGGCATGCCGGCCCTATTGTAGTCCCGTCGCGAGCCGATGGGAGACGAGACCAAGGGCCGACGGCGCGGGCGTGGACCACCGGTGGGGAGCTGGGCGTGCACACGAGTGCAACACCATGAACTTCCTAGTAAATCCGGACAGGTGCAGCACCTGAGTAGTACCAGTCGAGGATCTCACGATACGTCGCTCCCCGCTCGGCGCGGCCGATGGCCCCCGTCTGGCACATCCCGCTCCCATGGCCCCAGCCTCCTCCGGTGAACAACCAGCCCCCTGCCGTTCTTTCCACGACGAACATCCCGCTGTTCAAGTTCTTGAACATCCGGCGGATGGCCAGCTCACCATGGACTCGAGCGCTCGCCCGGCTGCCCGCGATGGAGAGCGCCCGAGCGCGCCCGGAAACACCCCGGCCCTCCACGACCAGCGAGCGGACCGGGCCGACGGCGAGGGGGGAGCAGATCGCATCCACCTCAGCCTGCGTGAACGGCCGCTGCCAGCGCACCTTGTCCGCCCTGGCGAACCCCGACTGCGCGCAGTAGCTGGGCACCGGATTGAGATGGACGAAGCGGGAGACCAGCGCCGCGCCGATGCCGTCGCGGAACGCTGCCAGCTCCGGCGTCGCCGGATCGAAGTCCGGCCTCCCGCGCAGCGAGGGGTCGGGCGGTCCTCCCCAGACCGCGTCGTTGTCCTCGGTGAAGCCGCCGCAGACGGCCGAGTAGACCGAGTCCACCAGCAGGCTCTCACCATTGCGAGAAGCAAAGAGCGCCTCCCCGCGCGTCGCCTCCACCGCGGCGGCGGGCGCGGGCTCCTCGGCGGCGACTCCCTTGTAGACCTGGCAGTGCTGCTCGGCGCAGAGGAGGTACGGGTCGCCCAGGTGCCGCGCGCCGATCTTCGCCAGCACCTCGCCGCGCGCAGTCACCGCCTGCGCCTTGAGCGCCTCGGGATGCGCGTTGGCGAAAATCTCGCTCGGCACCACGCCCTTCACCAGCCGTTCCATCGGCAGCGCCGCCACCAGCGCCAGCGCCCCCGCTCCGTCGATGGTGGCGAAGAGGCGGCCGGGATAGGTGCGATCCTCGTAGCCGTGGAAGGCGTACCCCATTCCGTACTCGACCTGCTCCACCGCGATGCCGCTCCCGGCGCGCAGCTCCAGCGCGCCCTCGCCGATGGCGACGGAGTGCCCGCGCGGATCGCGCAGCTCGATCTGGCCGCGCGGCCTCGCCGCCAGCTCGCGGCGGATCTGCACCCGCACGCCCAGGCGCGCCTCGATCTCCCGCGCCTGCCGCCGCGCGCCGGGCTCGGTGGCATCGCCCTGCGCGAGGATGGAGTAGCGGCGCGTGTCCACCACGTGGCCGGCGACGCCGTACGCCTCTCCCACGGTGGTCACGCGCACCTGCACGCCCTTCTTCGCCCACTCCTCGCGGGCGCGCTGCGCTCCCTGCTTGTCCTCGAAGCGAAGCTGCTCCAGCTCCACCCACGACGCCCCCACGCCGGGAGATCCCTCCAGCAATTGCAGCGTCCAGCGGCCCGGCGCGGCGCCCTCCACGGCCTTGCGCGTCTCGCCCGCCGCCGTGCGCGCCAAGGCGGTGAGCGGACCGTTGGGCGTGAAGAGGATCTGCTGCCTGCCCTCCGCCACGCGGACGGTGATGAGCGGCTCTCCGTCGTCGAAGGAGAGCCTGCGCGACCAGAGCAGCTCCAGCGGATCGTCCGGGGCCGGGACGCCGGTGAAGAGCGCGTCCTGCCCGCGCGCCGCGCGCGAGAGCAGGACACCTCCGAGGAAGGAGAGGAACCGTCGCCGCGGCGTCTTCATCATCTGCGCAGGTGCGTCCGCTCCACGTAGCCCCGGAACGCCGCGCGCAGCCTCTTCGAGAGCGCTCCCGGCTTGCCGTCGGCGATCTGGCGCACCTGCTCGCCCCGCGATTCGAGAAAGACCAGGCTGGTGACCGGCATCGCCTCGCGCAGCGTGCTGGTCATGAAGACCTCGTCGGCGGCGGCCAGCGCTTCGGGCCCGTGCGGCTCCTCGCGCAGGATGAGGCCTTCGGCGCGCGCGATCTCGATGAACAGCCCGCGGGTCACGCCCTCCAGCATGCCCAGCGGCAAGGGCGGCGTCACCAGCACGCCGCGCTGGACGAAGAAGACGTTGGAGGTGGTGGCCTCGGTCACGCGGCCCGAGAGATCGAGGAGGATGGCGTCGTCGGCGCCGGCGTCGTGTGCCTCGCGCAGGGCGAGGATGTTGTTGAGGTAGTTGCCCGTCTTGAGGGCGGGGTCGAGCGCCTGGGGTGGGTTGCGCCGCGTCTTCGCGATGGCCATCTGCAGCCCGCGCTCGTACTGCTCCTCGGCAGGCAGCTGCAGCGGCCGGACGATGACGATGAGGCGGTGCTGGCCCTGGGCGAGGTGCGGCGAGAGGCCGAACTCGCCTTCGCCGCGGGTGACGACGATGCGAGCGTAGGACTCGGCGTTGCCGGCCGCGTCGAGCGTGCGCTGGAGCTCGCGCACCAGGGTCTCGCGAGGCGGGAGCGAAAGACCGATGCGCTCGGACGTCTTCTCCATCCTCGTCAGATGCCGATCCACCTCGAAGGCGCGCCCGCCGTACGTGCGCACCACCTCGTAGACGCTGTCGCCGTAGAGAAACCCGCGGTCGAGCACGGGCACCAACGCCTGCTCCGGCGGGAGCAGCTTTCCTTCCACGTTGCAGAGGACCGGCACCGGTCTCTGGTACCGCCCCCTGCCCCTGCATGCAACCCTGCGGATTGGCGATGCGCGGTGGCGGGCGATCGTGTAGATCGGCTTCCGAGCCGCTAGCTCAGCTATAATGCAATCCCTTGGAACTCGTGGTCCACTGGCGCTGGCTGTGTGTTCCCCTGCTCATCGCCACCGCGGGGCGGGCGGCTACATATCCAGTCAGCGCGAATCTCGTCTTGGCGCCGCAGAGCGCGCAGCGCTGCCTGTCTTTGCCGCAGGAAAGCGATTGCAGGGTAGTGCAGTTCGCCCGCGACGCGTTCGCGCTCGCCGTTGCGCGGATGTTCACGCCTTCGGCGCCGGGAAATCTCCAGCTCGAAATGTCGATCAAGAGCGCCGATATCGTCGGCGTGGAGCTCGAGCTGTTGGTCCGCGTGCGGGTGCTTGCGCCCGACGGGCGTTTCGTCCAAGAGCTGACTGCCTTCGGCAGCGCGCCCGCGCTCGAACGGGACCCCGATACGCTCGCGCGGGCTGAGCAGGTCGCGGCGGAAGCCGCCGCGCGCGACTTCGAGGGCGTGTACGCGCGTGCGCGGGACGTGGGCGAATACTTGATCTCGAACAAGGCCGCCACCGCCGAGGCGGTGAGGGTGCCGGCCCGGGGCGACCGGCTCATCACGCTCGCGGCCGGCATCGGAATGATGCAGGGCGGCGGTGACGACGACTTCGCCCTGGCAGCCACGCTCCGGATCGCCGCCTCGTACCGCTGGGGATCGTTGCAACTCTTCTATTCACATTATTCGTCGACGTTCATCGGCGGGCAGACGCTGGGCGCACCCCAGCCGCTCGGGGCCGACCTCGCCACCAACGACATCGGCCTGGAAGCGGGCGCCGTCTTCCGGCTGACCCCATCGTGGGAAGTGCGCGCGGGACCCGGCGTGCATTTCCTCTTCGGCGACGCCTCGTTCAAGGAGGACACTCCGACGCTGCCTTCGTCGTTCACCAGCTTCGCGCCGACCCTCTACGGATCGGTGGCGAGATCGTTCTTGGCCACACGCACGGGACCGTACCTCTCCATCGGCATCGAGACGCGGGGATACTTCTTTACCTCGGTTGATCTGCCGCAACTCCTGCGCAAGGTGCCAGTCGCCAACTTTTCCGCCGTGCTGTTCGTCGCGCTGGAGCTCCCCTGGGGTGCAGAACCGGAGAACGCCCGATGACCGCGTCGAGAGCACGCTGGCTGATGGTCGCCCTGTCCGTCGCTGCCGCAAGTTGCGGCAACGACTCCAGCTCCACACCGCACGTGACCTTCGTGACCGACCGGCCCAACATCTCCTTCCTCGCCTCCGGCGTCCTCACCGGGGCGTCGACTGTCTTCGTGGAAGGATTCTTTTTCGCCCCCGGCATGGTCATCCGCTGGAACGACCGCCCGGTCCCCACGCAGGTCGTGAACAGCAAACTTGCGCAGATCCAGCTCGATCCCGCCGTCGATGACCCGATTGCAGGCTCGGCAACGGTCTCCGCCGCGATCGGCGACATCAGGTCGGACGTACTGAACGTCCCGATCGCGAATGGCCAGCTTTCATTCACGGGCGTCGAACCGGCGCAGATCGCGCCGGGATCGGCCGCCACCACCATCTCGCTGATCGGCACGGGCTTCACGCCGGACACGAAGGTCATCTGGAACGACGTCCAACTCGAACCCACGCTGGTGTCGGGCGTGGTGCTGCAGGTCCCGGTGCCGGCGAATTTCCTCGCGGCCGCCGGCGAAGGCATCGTGCAGATCAGCGCGCCGTCGTGTAGGCTAGCTCCCGATCCCTGTGAGCTCGCATTCACAGTCAGCATCGGCGTGTCCAGCAAGACGACGCTGCGCGGGACGTTCGGTGACATCGCCTCGGACGCGAGTCACGCGCGGCTTTACCTGACGACTGCCGGAGGCATCCAAGCGCTGGATCCTGCCACGGCGACGCTCGGCGCCCTGACCGCGGTGAGCCCACCGCCCTCCGGACTCGCCGTCTCCGATCAGGACCAGTTCCTCTACACCTTTGCGCCGTTCAGCAGCGGCGTTCGCCTGGACCTGCCGGCCTCGACAGGCGCGCAGACCATGTTGCCGGGCGAGGAGCTCCTGGCCGTCGCCGGCGTGCCCGGAATGCCGGGCAGCTTCGCGTTCTCGACCAACGGCAAGGTGGGCATCGCCGATGGAAGCACGGAGCGCCCGAACGTGCTGACGACGGGGCTCGCCACCAGCCTCGCCTTCGGAGCGGATGCGTCCACCCTGTACATGCTGAACACAGGCCTGTTCGTGACGCACGTCGATGCCTCGGGCATCATTTCCCCGCGCACCGCCTTGAGCGCAACCGCGCTGCGCAGCCGAGCCATCTCTTACGACCGCACCGCGCGGCTCATCTCCGGAAGTGCGGGCGAGGTCTTCGACGAACAGGGCGCCGTTCATCCGCTCTCGAGCTTCCCGGCGGCACACCAGAACTGCGAGGGTTCCGTCCTCGACGGGACGGTGGGCAAGATGTTCCTCGCCTGCAGCGAGCCGGCGGGCCTCGTCGTGCGCTCCTTCGACATCGCGACCGCGCAACCCATCGCGCGCATCCGCCTGGTGCCGCCAGACACGTTTCTCTCTCCACCCGATCTCGCGACGGCGATCAAGATGGTGCGCTGGGGAACGAACGGTCTCGCGGTCACGCACAAGGAGGTCATTTCGACCTCCGGATCCGGCACCGGCGTCAGCTTGTATAGCGGCCCCTTCGTT
>DASRTX010000435.1:0-2546 GCA_035655715.1 Myxococcales bacterium
CCCCGAACCTCGCCGCCTTGTGCCTGATCGCCGCCTGCGCGCAGCGCGCGCCGGTCTCAGGTCCGCCCGCCACCCAGGAAAAGGAAGCCGTCTTCACTGCCTATACGCCGCTCTCCGGGAACGCTGAGATCGCGCGGCGTACGCTGCCGCCGCTCACCTTCCGGCGCGGGCAGCAGGCCCTGGCCGCGCAAGGAAAGGAGTTGGGCGGTCAGCCCGTAGATCTGATGCACGAGCGATTCTCGCTCTACGTTCCGGCAGGAGCTCCACCCGCCAAGGGCTACGGCCTGCTCGTCTTCGTCTCGCCGGGGACCGACGCCCCGCAGCCGCACCGGTGGCGTCCGCCGCTCGATCGGCACGGGCTCATCTTCGTCAGCGCGGCGCGCTCGGGAAACGAGGCCAGCATCCTGGAGCGCCGTCTTCCCCTCGCCGTGCTCGCGTACGAGAACGTGCGCGCACGGTATCGGCTCGATCCGGAGCGCGTCTATGTTGGCGGACTCTCGGGTGGGTCGCGCGTCGCGCAGATTGCGGCCCTCGCCTACCCGGACGTGTTTCGCGGCGCCCTGTTGAACGCGGGCAGCGAGCCCATCGGCGGCGAGCGCGGCGTCTACTTGCCGCCCGCCGACCTTTTCCACCGCTTCCAGCACAGCCGGCTCGTCTACGTCACCGGCTCCGAGGACGAGGGGAACCTGGAGGACGACCAGATCAGCCAGGCCTCGATGAAGGAGTGGTGCGTCTTCGACTTCGACGTGCAGGTGGCCGCGCGGCGCGGGCACGAGGCGCTCGATGCCACCTCGCTGGACCACGCGCTCGACGCGCTCGACCAGCGGCCGGCGGTGGATGCCGGCAGGCTCGCCGAGTGCAACGCGCGCATCGAGCGGGAGCTGGGGGCGAAGCTTACCGACGCCGAGGCGGCCATCGCGCGCGGCGACCGGGACGGAGCCGGTGCGCGGCTCAAGGAGATCGACGGACGCTACGGCGGCCTGGCCGCGCCGGCCATCCTCGGCCTGGACGAGAAGCTCGCCGCGCGTCAGTGAGCCTTCCTACCGCGGAGTGAGGACGAAGGCGTGCGCCTTCTCCTGCTCGACCTGCCCCTCGCTGCAGAGGATCTGCCCGGCAGCGTTGACGCTCAGCGAGGTGCGGATGCGCACGTGCAGATCGGGGATCAGCTCGTTGAGGTCCCACATCGCGCCGTCGCGGAAGACATAGGCTCGGCTGTCGTAGTGCGCGTTGGCGGCCTCGTTGGGATCCGGGTCGGGGTCCGGGTAGAGCTTGTTGTAGACGTTGCCCACCACCACGCCGGCGTCGTTGATCCCGGTGGCCGACACCCAGGGCAGGCCCGGCAGCGTCTCGAGATCGCGCATGCCGGAACCGTCCCAGACGAAGGCGTGGATGAGATCGTCGTCGCCAGGAGTGAGCGAAGACATGCCCGCCACCTGTCCCAGCGCGTTGATGGCCTGGCCGCGGCTGAAGTCCCCTCCCAGCGATCCCAGGTGGTGCAGGCTGCCGTCCCAGAGGAAGGCGTGGCGCGGACCCGATGCGAGCTGCGACTGGCCGGTCACCTGCCCGCGCTCGTTGATGGCGAAGGAGAGGCTCTCGTTGCCTCCCAGCGTTCCGAAGTCGGTGAAGCTTCCGCCGGCGAAGAGGAAGGCGTGGTGCTCGCCCGTGGGCGTCACCCAGTCGCCGGAGACCTGCATCGCGCCGTTGACCACGTTGGCCGTGTTCCGGTCGCCGCCGACGCCCAGATCGATGACCGATCCCGCGCCGGTGATGAGCACGGCGTGGGTGCCGGAGCCGCGGATCTCGTATCCCGCCACGTCCCCGTTGGCGCCGATGCCGCTGGCGATGAACCTTCGCGTCTCGCCGGGGCCGAAGAGGTGGCGCACGCTGCTCGTCCGCACGTCGAAGATCCACGGGCCTGAAGGCGAATTGCCCACCACCTGACCGCTGGCGTTCATGGCGGCGGGACGGCTGTCCTCGCCCACCACGGTCGCCAGCTGTGTCACGTCGTAGCGCGGATGATTCGCCGGCACCGGCACGAAGGTGGCCTCGACGCGGTGGTTTCCGTCCATCTTGAAGAGGCAGGTGCCGGTGCCGTTGCACACGTCCCCCGACCAGAGGATGAAGCGCGAGCCCCAGGCGGGACTCGGCGTCATGGACACCTCGGTGCCCTGCTTGAAGAAGGCGGAGCACTGCGTGGGGCAGTCGATGCCCTCAGGCTCCGAGGTGAGCCGGCCCACGCCGGCGCCCTGGAATGAGACGGTGAGATTGAAGCCGCCCGGCGGAGGCGGTGGAGGTGGCGGTGGAGGAGCTATCTCCACCGTCCCGGGGAGCTGCGCACCGACCGTAACCGACGGTTCGACGGTTAGCCCGTTGCCGGCGAGCATGGCGATCGTATTGCCGCTCGAGTCGATGATGGAATAGGTGAGGCCTGCCTGCGCCCGGGCGATGTTTGCTGTAACCAGCACGATGACCGTGGACAAGAGCACGCGCGTAAGGGTCTTAATGCGATTCACTACTTTCCTCCATTTTTTTTAAACCATGGGGAT